>NZ_ALOW01000032.1:0-154198 GCF_000292385.1 Acinetobacter sp. GG2 | reverse complement strand
GGTGGGAGAGCCAAGATTCTTAAAAACCCACTCATTACGAGTGGGTTTTTATTTGTATGATGTTGTCACATGTTCGAATCGAGTCATTTATTTTTTATTGTTTTAGGCTGCTTAAGCACCTGCATTTTTCTTGTCGTTTGTTTACGTCCCTATTTATTTCAAAAACAAAAATTCTTTGCCCGCCCTGTCATTACTAACTTTGAAACTCAGATGTTTATCCGTTTGAAACAGAGTTTCCCTAGTTACCATGTTTTAGCTCAAGTGGCTTTTAGTGCTTTGATTACAAGTAATGATTATAAGGTTCGTAGTCAGTTCAACCGTAAAGTTACCGACTTTGTTGTGCTAAACGACAAAATGGAAGTCATCGCAATCATTGAGTTAGACGACCCTACCCATCTTGAGAAAGTAGAAGAAGACCGTATGCGTGATCAAATGCTTACAGAAGCAGGATATATCGTAAAACGTTATACAAGCATCCCTAGCGTACGCCAGCTACAAAAGGATATTCATTAACAGCACTGCTATTATTTCTTTTCAGAACCTGCAGCTTCTTTCTCCGCTATTCTTTTTTCCATTTCTAGACGTTGCTGCTCATACTGCTTTTTATTCTTAGCATCACTCTTTGCAGCAAAGAAAAGTATCCCAATAATCAAAAAAGGAATAAGCAAACCTAATCCCATTAATAACCAAGGAACAGACTTTTTTTCAACAGGTTGCTGGCTCATAAGTGTTTTAAACTCGAACGGTATCAATTTTCAGAATGCGTAACAATATAACAAAAAGGGCCCTCTTTTGGACCCTTTTAATTTGAATATTTTAAATACACACTTATTGTGCTAATCCTGTACATTCAACATTTTTACTAGCATCTATTACCGATGGATCAAGCACTATATTTGTTTTAGCTGGCATCTTAGATTGAACAAATTGATAAATTTCAGCATTTCTACATACAATCGCTTGAGTGTGAGCAGCCCCTAGAACAGGTACAAACGTCACATCAGTTCCCATTTTTTTAAGACCATTTTGCAAGGCATCTGTAACTGGATATGGTACAGCCATATCAGCAGTACCTTGAACGATCATGACAGGTGAATTAATTTTTTTAGTCGCAGGCTGGTTATCAGCCAAGAATTTTTTCACAGTTGGATTTTCTTGGAAATTACCCGCTAAACCTGGATAATCTGTAACTATTTTACCAGCATTAGTCGCAAGATAATCACGAATATCAGCCGCAAATTTATTATGTAAATCGGTTAAGCACATACCATTTTCGCCTGTAGTACCTTCTGCGAACTCAGCTATACTTTGTGACCTTTGTTGGAAAATCTCACGATAATTAAATTTAGGCTCATAAGCCGTAATACCTACTGTGGTATATGCAGCATATGCAAGTAGCTCAGCATAAACTTCGACAGCCGTACCAATAGGTGCTGTACCAGCTTGCTCTTTTTTAAGAATATCTTGAATTGCTTGTGGTGCAACTACAGAAATAATATAGCCAAGACTAGAAGCTGGTGCCGTTGCAACTGCACCTTTATAGTTGGTGTCGTTATTTGCAAATTCCGCAGTACCTAGAGAAGCATGCCCACCTTGAGACTGCCCAATCGACATCCATGCACCGTTTAGCTGATTACCATAGTGATCTTTTGCCGCTTTAACTGCTGCAATTGCAGATTTAGCTTCACTTCCCAAATTAAGGTATGGATGCATTCCACGCGTACCTAAACCTTCATAATCTGGGGCAATCACAACATAGCCTGCTGCCAATAATGTATCCGCTAAAATTTTGAAACGTGGATTAATTGTATTATTGCTTGGTGCGCAGCCATCTCCTACACCTACTGTTCCATGCTCCCACACCACCACCCGATAGCCATCTTTAGGTTGTGCAATTTTAGGGAACATAACAAGAGCTGTTGCTTGAGCAGTTTTGCCTTGTACATTCTCCATGTTATAAGTCATAACTTTAATAGATGCGGCACCGCTTAAACTATCTTGAGAATAAGTTTTCTCAGAAATATATGTTTGATCAGGATTTACACCAATATAGTCATCATTATTGTCATTACACGCTGTAAGAAATAATGCTGAAACTGATAATGTTATAGCTAAAGCAATGTTTGACCGTTTCATAAAATATCCTTTTTATGTGTTATTTATTCCGCATATTTTTTATGCACAAATATTAAGACATAAAAAAAGTGCTCTGCATAGAACACTTTTCAACCTTACGGTCATTTTTACTATATGAAATTTAAAAATATTCCTAGAAAAATGATTAATCCAACCCAGCGATTGTGACGGAATGCCCAGAAACAAACCTGAGGATTGCGGTCTTTGGTTTTAATTGTTTGATATACAAAATCGAATGCCACTAAAACCAAAGCAATGATCGCCCATGGAAATAAAATATTTTCTAAATATAATGCGCTTCCAATCAAAACAAGGCTGGCTACTTGTAAAAGTGCAATAATTTGGATGTCATAACGCCCAAAAAGAATAGCGGTAGATTTCACGCCAATTTTTAAATCATATTCACGGTCTGTAATTGCGTATTGAGTGTCATAAGCCACTGTCCAAGCCAAATTTCCAAAATAGAGCAACCAACAAGTTAGATCTGGAGTTTTACCTACAGCAGTAAAAGCCATAGGAATCGACCATGAAAATGCCGCTCCTAAAAATACCTGTGGCAAGTTGGTATAGCGTTTCATAAATGGATAAATAAACGCTAAAAATAATGCTCCAAATGACCAGTAGAAAGTTTCTATAGGTAAAAAAAACAAAAGACATGCGCTTGCTAAAACAAGGCCCAAGAAGACATATACAGCTTCCCTTGCACGGATAACACCCGTTGCTAAAGGACGTGTTTTTGTACGCTCTACATGACCATCTACTTTACGATCAGCAAAGTCATTAATAGCACATCCAGCAGCGCGCATAAAAATGACGCCTAAAATCATGACGAATAGAATATCTAAATGAGGTATTCCTTTTGATGCAACCCAAAGTGCCCACATGGTTGGCCAAAACACCAGTTCGGTTCCAATTGGCTTATCAAATCGACATAGATAATAATAAGCTTCTAAACGCTGACGCCATGTTGTACCTGTTGCAGTCGTCATAGTAATTCCTTGTCGTGCTGCTGATATAAAAAAGCTTCAAAAGCTGGTAAGAATGTTTCTTGAACAATAAATTTACACCCATGCCAAGTATAGCAACTTTGTCGCGTCCAGCCTTCTGGTAAGCGAATAACACGGCGATCACACAGTGGAGTTGTTCTTTGAAATAAAAACCGGCCTATCGGTTTAGAACCAATATGCTGAAATATACGGGCTTTTTTTTGTAAGCTTTGAATTGGAAAAATACTTTTTGCTTTAACCCACGGCTCTACTTCACAACCATATAAATAAGTTTCCCTCACCCATGAAGTGTGGGTATGAGGCATATTCATCCATTGACTGTCTGCAAAAGTTAACCGTTGAAAATGTTCTTTGAAAGGTTTTACGCTGAACTGTCCACCGCCAAGTTCAGTCAATTGTTGTGTCAGAGAACCAGACGCATACAACCATGTTTTCAATGCAGGATTTAAAAATTGTTCCTGTTTAAGTACTGGTTGACGTTTACGCATAATCTGCTCACATGAAAACTCGCACCTAGTTTACCCCAATTTTTTGATAAAAAACGTAGAGAATTCAATCAACATTCCAAGCAATAAAAAAGCCTGCATAAGCAGGCTTTTTTACGAAATACGTATTACAAGCTGTAGTACATATCGAATTCAACTGGGTGAGTAGTCGTGTTAAGACGACGTACATCTTCAGTTTTAAGTTCGATGTATGCATCAAGCATTTCTTTAGTGAACACGCCGCCTTTTAACAAGAATTCGTGATCTGCTTGAAGTGCTTCAAGAGCCATATCTAAGCTATGAGCAACTGTTGGGATTTTTGCTTCTTCTTCTGGAGGAAGATCATACAAGTTCTTGTCAGCAGCTTCGCCCGGATGGATCTTGTTTTGGATACCGTCGATACCAGCCATTAACAATGCAGCGAAACCTAAGTACGGGTTCATCATTGGGTCTGGGAAACGAGCTTCGATACGCTTACCTTTAGGGCTAGAAACGTATGGAATACGGATAGACGCAGAACGGTTACGTGCTGAGTAAGCAAGCATAATTGGTGCTTCGAAGTGAGGAACCAAACGCTTGTACGAGTTTGTAGATGGGTTTGTGATTGCATTCAATGCACGAGCGTGCTTGATGATACCACCGATGAAGTACAACGCCATTTCTGAAAGGCCTGCATATTCATCACCAGCAAACAAGTTCTTGCCATCTTTAGAGATAGACATGTGAACGTGCATACCAGAACCGTTATCACCTACCATTGGTTTAGGCATAAACGTAGCTGTTTTTGCATATTGATGTGCAACGTTCCAAACAGCATATTTGAACTGTTGAACTTCGTCAGCTTTACGAACAAGAGTATTGAAGCTCACACCAATTTCTAACTGACAAGAAGCAACTTCGTGGTGATGTACTTCTACACGACCTGGACCCATGATGTCTTCGATTTTTGCACACATTTCTGCACGCATATCTTGTGAAGAATCAACTGGAGGAACTGGGAAGTAACCGCCTTTCACACGTGGACGGTGACCAGAGTTACCAGACTCATAGCTGTTACCAGTAGACCAAGCAGCTTCTTCAGCGATTAATGTATGACGAGCGCCAGACATATCGATGTCCCACTTCACTTCGTCAAATACAAAGAATTCTGGTTCTGGACCGAAGAATGCAGTATCACCGATACCTGTAGATTTTAAGTATTCTTCTGCACGGCGAGCAATCGAACGTGGGTCACGCTCATAACCTTGACCAGTTGAAGGTTCAATAACGTCACAAGTCACAACTACAGTTGGTTCAGCAAAGAACGGGTCGATGAAACCAGTTTCTGCATCTGGACGTAAGATCATGTCAGACGCTTCAATGCCTTTCCAACCAGCGATTGAAGAACCATCAAACATTTTACCGTCTTCAAAAGTATCTTCATCAATAGAATCAGCTGGGTAAGTTACGTGCTGTTCTTTACCCTTAGTATCAGTAAAGCGAAAATCGACCCATTTTGCGCCACTTTCTTGTATGAGTTGAAGGACCTTGTTCGCCATGCTCATTTTGCTCCAATGAAATTTTGTTGCACTTGTTAAGTGCGTGTTAGTTGCTGGTATTTATTAAGCAATTCTCATACCAACTTCATAAGACTTACCTAAAACATTGAATTACTTATATCTATTCATGATTTAGGCCCCTTGTCTTGAACCCATTATACTGTTTGCTTGTGCAAATGCACCATATTCACACATTTTCAAATTATGGCATATTTAAACAGCTCATTATTGCCCTAATTTAGTGCAAAATTGTTGCACTGATATAACCCACTGCATCAATTTCTAACAGTCATTTCTGATCATAATACTTTCTTATATATAATGTTGAGATTGTTATCAGATTACACAAAAAATTTTACGGGTCTTAAAGTCACAGATCTCACTCATTTTTACGATGCTTAAATGAGTCAAGCTAACTCATTAAGTAATCCAAATAATCTTTCTGTTGTTTACCTACAATCTTATAAATAGTTTTCATTTTTATGAATTCTTATCTTTCATTTCAGCACTATACAGTTCTTTGATTCAGCAAATGAACACTGATCATAATTAACACCTAATAACTAACTCCACTATTCATGTTCTTTTTCATTCACTTTTTTTATACAAGGTAAATTTGCTTTTATTATTAAAAATAACTAAAAAATAAAATATAAATTTTGGTTATAAATAATCAAACTAAAAGTTATGTTTATAAAAAAACAGAAAATCATTCAAGGATTTGAATAATGAAACATGAACTTAAACAGCCAGATAAAGCATTTTTTGGTCATCCTAAACCGCTACAAGGCTTATTTTTTACAGAGCTTTGGGAAAGGTTTTCTTATTATGGTATCCAGCCTTTACTTATTCTCTACATGATTGCTATGGTCAATGAGGGTGGCCTAGCACTCGACCGACCAACGGCTGCCGCTATTGTTGGGTTATTTGCAGGTTCAATGTATTTAATGACCGTCTTTGGTGGATGGGTTGCAGATAACTGGTTAGGGCAAGCACGTGCTGTCTGGTATGGATCAATTATTATTGCCTTAGGTCATTTATCAATTGCACTTAGCTCTCTGTTTAATCAGTCTTTCTTTTACTTAGGTTTAGTACTGATTGTTTTAGGTACCGGATTATTTAAAACCTGTATTTCAGTGATTGTAGGAACACTATATAAAACTCATGACGCAAGGCGTGATGCAGGTTTTTCTATTTTTTACATGGGAATTAACATGGGGTCTTTTATTGCCCCACTCATAACGGGACTGTTGGTACAAAATCATGGCTGGCATTTAGGCTTTGGTATTGGTGGCATCGGGATGTTAATTGCTTTATTAATTTTCCGCTTTTTTGCACTCCCGCAACTTCAAACTTTTAATGAGTTACGTCAGGAAACCAACACCTGTAATAAACCTGTTGTAGATAATAAAAGTGCACCCAAAATTGTATTTAGTTTTTTATTCGTAGTTGCGATGATTATTGCGTTAACTTTGCTTGGGATTATCCACATTAACCCAGTCGTGGTAGCAACCTACTTAACCATAGGAATTGGCCTAGGAATTATTGCTTACTTTGCTTATTTATTGCTTTTCCTTAATTTAGATCAAAACGACAAATTTAAAATTATTATTTGTTTTGTACTATTGATCACTTCCGCTCTTTTTTGGTCTGCTTTTGAACAAAAGCCAACATCTTTTAATTTATTTGCTCAGGACTATACAAACCGCAATGTTTTAGGCTTTGAAATTCCAACCGTATGGTTCCAGTCTATTAATGCCTTTTTTATCATTATTTTTGCCCCAATTGCCGCATGGCTGTGGGCAAAACTAGGCAAATCGAATAAAGACCCCAATTACATTTCAAAATTTATTATTGCGCTTTTACTTGCGGCAGGCGGATTTTTAGTAATGTCGTTTGCTAGCCGTTTTGCGATTAGTGATGGTTTGGTTTCGCCGTTTTGGATTGTAGGCAGTTTATTTTTACTTACACTAGGAGAACTCTGCCTAAGTCCGATTGGTTTATCGACCATGACCAAACTTGCACCAAATGTAATTCGTGGGCAAATTATGGGACTATGGTTTACAGGTACTGCTTTAGGTAATCTCATGGCAGGTCTAATTGGCGGACAAGTTTCAGCAGACGCGATCGAACATTTACCTAGTTTATTTATGCGCTGCGTATTGGCGTTGGTTATTGGCGCAATCGTGTTATTTTTATTAAAGAAACCCCTGAATAAATTAATGAATAAAACTAGCAACAAAGTTCAACCTAATTTGGAAACGATATGACCGACTTAACTGTTCCAGAAAAACTAGCAAAACTTCGTGAACTCATGACCACTCAACACGTTGATGCTTTGATTGTTATGAGTGCAGATCCTCATATGTCAGAGTATTTACCTGACTACTGGAAAGCAAGGCAGTGGTTAAGCGGTTTTAGTGGCTCTGTTGGCACCTTAGTTGTGACCCAAAACTTTGCTGGACTGTGGGCTGATGGTCGCTATTGGGTGCAAGCCGAACAACAACTCGCTGGAACTGGATTTCAATTACAAAAGCTGACCAGTGATGAGTCTTCAACACATCTTGCATGGATTGAGAAAAACTTATCAACTAGTTCGGTTATTTCAGTAAACGGTCAAACGCTTTCAATCCAGCAATTTAAGGCTTTAGAAGCTACAGCAAAACAACGCGGTTTTATACTTGAAACACACCAAGATTTAATCGGTTCAATCTGGTCCAACCGCCCTGAACTTCCTTCAGAGCAGATTCATTTAATGCCCGAAGACTTAAATGCACTATCTCGTAAAGAGAAAATTCAGGCTATTCGTGAAACTTTACATAGCAAGAATATTGCGGGTCATTTTATTTCATCTTTAGATGATATTGCATGGGTCTTAAATGCACGCGGGCAAGATGTAGAATATAACCCAGTATTCCTTTCGCATTTATATATCAGTGCTCAACAAGCTGTTTTATTTGTTGATAGCAACAAAGCTGATTCAACCACTCAACAAGCTTTCAAAGCAGATGGCATTGAGATTCGTAACTACCAAGATACGACTCAGTTTTTAGCGAATATTTCAGATGTCTCGGTACTTTTAGATCCAGCCAAAGTATCGGTTTTTCATGAACAAGCCATCGCAAAAGATATTCGGATTGTCTACGACATCAACCCAAGTACACTTTTTAAATCGCGTAAACATGAAAGTGAGATAGCTCATATCCGTCACGCCATGGTGAAAGATGGGGTTGCACTATGTCACTTTTTTCACTGGTTGGAAAAAGCACTTCATCATGGTGAAAGCATTTCAGAACTCACTATTGATGAAAAGATTACAGCTTTCCGTGCGCAGCAAGATGGATTTATAGGGCCGAGTTTTTCAACGATTGCTGGCTTTAATGCTAATGGTGCTCTACCCCACTACCGTGCAACTGAAGAGCACTATTCATTTATTGAAGGTGATGGTCTGTTACTGATTGACTCTGGCGGGCAATATGTTGATGGAACAACCGATATTACTCGTGTTGTTCCTGTAGGCACGCCAACAGAGCAACAAAAACGTGACTATACTCTGGTTTTAAAATGTCACATTGCTTTGGCAAAAACGATTTATCCAGAAAGTTTAGCTGCACCGCTACTCGATTCAATTTGTCGTAATACTTTATGGCAACATGGTTTAGATTATCGACATGGAACAGGCCACGGCGTAGGCTTTGCACTTAACGTTCATGAAGGTCCGCAAGTGCTTTCTTATTACGCGCCTATTCATGCCTATAGTAAGTTGCGTAAAGGAATGATTATTTCTAACGAGCCGGGCTTATACCATGAGGGACAATACGGTATTCGTATTGAAAACCTCGTTGCAAACCGTCTCCACTCTGGATTTGAAAAAACTTACGGTGAATTTTTAGAGTTTGAAACACTAACCCTTTGCCCGATTCATTTAGATTGTATCGTTATTGATCTGCTAACGAATGAAGAGAAAGATTGGTTAAATGGTTACCATCAAACTGTTCAAGAAAGACTAGCTGAACACGTGTCTGGCGATGTTTTAGATTGGCTAATTTATAACACACGTAAGATTTAAATATTTAATAGCATTAAATCAAAGCCTTGAAAGAGTCAAGGCTTTGATTTAAATCCTATAAGATATGTGAATAATCAAAAACCATACTAAATACTTATTCTAATCCGTTTATTATTTTTGATTTAGTTACAGTTTCTGTCTAATAGAATTTTAGGAACTTTTTTCTTATAGAGTTCAAACTTTTTTGTAATTTGTCTGTCTCTGTTTCCAACAAATGACTTATTAGCTATTAATTCCATATCACCTTTATTTGATTTTTTACTATCATCAGCAATAAGATCATCCAAGTCATCATTAGTTTCTATCAAACCATTCTTATATCTATATTTTAAATAATTTGTATTAATCAAATTATCCTTCTTAAAATTGAACTTATATTTTTCTTGTCCAGATTCTCCATAAAGACTCAATATAAGAGAACAATAATTTTTCTCTTTTTTCAATTCAATCCCACCACCTTCAGGACTAATTCCCTGATCGGTTAAATCCAGCTCATAGATTTTCTTTGGAGACATGTTAGTTTTAGCAGATAAGTTGCATCCTGTTAAGAGAAAGAAAAAGCTAATAATAAGTTTTATTATGGTACCTTGTTTATTTAACATCATATATTACCTTTAATGGATCACTACCTCATTTGATCTATAATTACATTCGTGTCAGACAGGTCAAAGGCTTGCTTTACATATTGAAAATCTGCTTTTAATTTCATCTACTATGTTTAAATGACTAAACATCTAATTTAGAAGTACTTATTTTGGTATACTTCTATGTAAAAGATAAAGTCGAAGAATATAAAAATTCTGATATAGTAGCTATCTATTGATGGTGGCTTTATTTTATACATGAGTACTTTAGCAATCCTGAGTACCAAATTGAGTATCAAAACCACATCAAAATAGAATCCCCTTATTTATTAGCGAGTTGAATCTAAAATGCTTCTAATGATCGACAATTACGACTCTTTTACCTACAACATCGTCCAGTATTTTGGCGAGTTGAATCAGGAAGTAAAAGTAGTTCGCAATGATCAAGTCACATTAGAGGATATTGAACGATGGCAACCTAAATATCTGGTTATTGGTCCTGGTCCTTGCTCCCCAAGTGAAGCTGGTATTTCAATTCCTGCAATTAACCACTTTGCTGGAAAAATTCCTTTGCTTGGCGTGTGTTTAGGACATCAAAGTATTGGGCAAGCTTTTGGCGGAAACATTGTAAGAGCCAAAACAGTGATGCATGGACGTTTATCTGATATGTACCATAGCAATAAAGGTATTTTCAGTAATCTCCCTATCCCATTCTCGGCAACTCGTTATCATTCATTGGTGATCGATCAGCAAACTCTGCCTGACTGCCTTGAAGTAACGTGCTGGACTAATGAAGCAGATGGCTCAATGGAAGAAATTATGGGTGTTAAACATAAGACATTGCCTGTTGAGGGCGTGCAGTTCCATCCTGAATCAATCTTGAGTCAACATGGCCATCAAATCTTTAAAAACTTTTTAGATATTTATGCATAAGTGATCCCTATGAATATTCAACAAGCACTTAACCATATAACAAAAAATATTCACCTGACTCAGCCGCAAATGGAAGACATTATGCGTAGCATCATGCAGGGTGAGGCAACCGAAGCACAAATTGGTGCTTTGATGATGGGCCTTCGCATGAAAGGTGAAAGTATTGACGAAATTACTGCTGCTGCACGTGTCATGCGTGAATTTGCCATCAAAATTGATGTCAGTGATATCAAATATTTAGTTGACATTGTCGGCACGGGTGGCGATGGTCAAAACTTATTTAATGTCTCTACCGCTTCGAGCTTTGTAATTGCGGCGGCAGGTGCAACCATTGCCAAACATGGTAACCGTGGCGTTTCAAGCAAATCAGGTTCATCTGACCTACTTGAGCAAGCAGGTATTAATCTTGATTTAGACATGCAACAAACTGAACGCTGCATCCGTGAGATGGGTGTAGGGTTTTTATTTGCTCCAAACCACCACAAAGCAATGAAATATGCTGTTGGACCACGTCGAGAGCTTGGTGTTCGCAGTATCTTTAATTTACTTGGCCCGCTTACGAATCCGGCTGGTGTAAAGCGTTTTGTGATTGGGGTATTTTCAGATGAACTTTGTCATCCAATTGCCGAAGTGATGAAGCAACTTGGTGCTGAACATGTGATGGTGGTTCATTCAAGAGATGGGCTTGATGAAATTAGCCTTGCAGCGCCGACAACTGTTGCTGAACTCAAAGACGGTGAAATTACTGAATGGACACTTACCCCTGAAGATGTCGGAATTGAGTCACAAACTTTAAACGGTTTAGTGGTTGCGGATGCTGCTTCCAGCTTAAAGCTGATTAAAGATGCATTGGGTAAAAATAAAACTGATATTGGTGAAAAAGCAGCAAATATGATTGCGCTTAATGCAGGCGCAGGAATTTATGTGGCGGGTATTACCAAAACTTATGCTCAGGCTGTTACCTTCGCTCAAGATATTATTTACGGCGGACAAGCTTTAGAAAAAATGAGTGTTTTGGCTGAATTTACCAAAACATTAAAACAATGTCAGGCAGATTAAGGATTTCTCATGATTAATATTCAAAATACCATTTTAGGTAAAATTGTTGACCGTAAACATGAGGAACTTGCTGCGCGATTAAAACAACGTAATTTGCAAGACGTTGAAGAATTAGCAAAAGCTGCGACTCCAATACGTGGCTTTGCAAATGCTTTACAACATAAACGTCCGGGGGTGATTGCTGAAATTAAAAAAGCATCTCCATCAAAAGGAGTTATTCGCGCAGACTTTAATCCTGCTGAAATTGCCCAGCAATATGAACAAGCTGGAGCTGCCTGTTTATCGGTACTGACTGATGTTGATTTCTTTCAGGGTGCAGATGAAAATATTGCGATTGCTCGCAATCATTGTGCTTTGCCTGCTTTACGTAAAGACTTCTTGGTTGACCCATACAATGTAGTTGAAGCACGTGCTTTGCATGCTGACTGTATTTTATTAATCGTTGCTTGTTTATCTGACCAGCAACTCGAAGAAATGTCAAAAACTGCGTTTGAACATCAACTAGATGTATTGGTTGAAGTTCATGACGAAGAAGAAATGGAACGCGCGTTAAAGCTTTCTGAACAATGTTTATTAGGTGTGAATAACCGTAATTTAAAAACGTTTGATGTAGATTTAAATACGTCTATCCGATTGAAAAAATTACTTCCAGCCTCACGTTTATTAATTACTGAAAGCGGTATTGCGACGCCAGACGATGTGCATATGATGCAAGAGCATGATATTCACAGCTTCTTGGTCGGCGAAAGTTTTATGAAACAACCACGTCCAGATCAAGCTTTTACTGCTCTTTTTGGACAACCTCAAACGGTTTAATGAAGATATATGAGTAATAAAGATTCATCGCTTTCTAAAGAGCAACAAAAATTATTGAAGCAATTTAAAAAGCAAATCTCCAATCCTCATTCAAGCAAAATCGCAAATCAGCCTGAGACTAAAAAATCTCAGGCTGAGCCTGAAGAATTGGAAGATACACATTTGTTTCAACAAGCTGTTGCAGGTGTTAAACGCATCAACAATAGTAATGTGGCTAATGTCAAACCACCTCGTGCCAAAAAAGTCGATGCACAAACACTAGCTAAACGTGCAGCTGCCGAAGGTGGCCGTGATACCGAACATGCTGAATTGTCAGACACTCAAGCTGCTTTAAATCCAGTCGCAAGCCAAGCTTCATTAAGCTATCGCATTGCAACACTTCAACATAAGGTGTTTGAAGACTTAAAAGCAGGCAAGATGCGTTGGTTTGAAGCTGTAGATCTACACGGCTGTACCATTGAACAAGCGCGTGACGCAGTTTTACAAATTATCCAGATGGCAAAAGATGAAAATCAAAATGTCATTAAAATTGTGCATGGTAAAGGCCCAGAAGCGGTCTTAAAAACCTATGTCAACGGATGGTTACGCCAGCATCGTGATGTTTTAGCTTTTGTAAGTGCTCCAGAAAATCAAGGTGGCACAGGTGCAGTTCTCGTGCTGCTTAAACGCGCAGAAAAAAATCCAAAGTTCGAACAAAAAAAATGATCCTTTGGGATCATTTTTTTACATCAAACACCTGCAATAATTGAGCAACTACTGCAATGGCAATCATTGCAGGTTGTTTCGATGAAATTCCTTCTACCCCGATCGGGCAAACCAAACGTTGTAATGTTTCTGGGGTATAACCACGTACTTGCATACGCTTTTCAAAAATAGCTCTTTTACTTTTTGAACCAATCATTCCGACATAAGCAAATGGTTTCGCCGTAGGTTTTAAGGCTGTAAAACACAATTGCAAATCTAGTTGATGATCGTGCGTTAAAATTAAAATTGCCCCCGAACGATCAAATTGCTCGATCTCGGCGTCTAAGGTATCAGTCGTTATACATTGTACCTGTTGCAGTAAATCGGATGGAAAAATATCATCACGCGGATCAATCCATTTCACCCGAACTCCAATAGGCAATAAACAACGAACAATTGCTTCACCCACATGCCCGGCGCCACAAATCAGCACTTGCATAGCATAAGGTTTTATCTGCTGGCTAAATTGCCATTCTTCGCTGCTGCCAGAATGAAACTCGAAACTTGGTTGTTGTTGTATATCCATAGTCTGCCAAGTGGACACATATTGATGTGAGACCTTACGCCCTATACGCTGACCAGCTCGCCATGCTTGCAAAATCTCAGATAAATCCGATGCGATCGCAGCGGGTGATATTTTTTCAAATAATAACCACATCACTCCGCCACAACACTGCCCTAGCCGAGCACTGAGGTTAAAGCGTTCAATACGCCTCACGCAAGTTTCCATTTCACTTAATATTGCTTTAGCAATTTCAATGGCCTGAAACTCTAGATGCCCGCCACCAATCGTATCTGACTGCTGCCATTGCTGTTGAAAATTAAACCGCAATAACATGGTTGCACCCACTTCTCGTGGTGTTGAACCATTTGCACGTACCACTGTGACCAATACCATAGGCAGAGCTTCGACTTGCCACGTCACAAAATCAGTCCACCATTGTAAATATTGCATAATCTTCTACATTTTAGCTTGTGGGCGGTCAGCCAAAGCTTGTCCGCGTCCAATCGCAATCGCGCGTAAAATTTCTTCGGCAGTTGCTGGAGCATTGAGTACGAGCGGTGCTTTTTCTGGAATAGCCGCCTGTACTGCCTGACGAATTGCAGAGAACACTGATAATGCCAACATGAATGGAGGTTCGCCTACCGCTTTTGAGCGATAGATGGTGTCTGCCTGATTTTGGTTATCAAACAGTTTGACATTAAAAATATGAGGAATGTCTACACTGGTCGGGATTTTATAAGTTGAAGGCGCATGGGTAAACAAACGGCCTATGTGTGGCCCCTGCGGCTGCCAATACAACTCTTCTGTCGTGAGCCATCCCATCCCTTGTACAAAACCACCTTCAATTTGCCCAATATCAATTGCTGGGTTAATTGACTGCCCGACATCATGCAAAATATCGGCACGTAATACTTTCATTTCCCCAGTTAGCGTATCTATTGCGACCTCACTGACCGCTGCACCATAGGCATAATAGAAAAAAGGACGTCCTAAATGGTTGACCTGATCATAGTGAATTTCAGGCGTTTTATAAAAACCGCTGTCCCATAGTTGTACACGCGCCATATATGCCCGTTGAACCAAATCAGGAAAAGTCCATGAATGACCATTTGCTGTTGAAACCATACTATCTTCAAACTGGACTTGATGAGCAGCACTTTGACTTATTTCTGCTGCAAGTTTTGCCAGACGCTCACGAATTTTAATACAGGCATTTTGCACAGCTTTACCATTTAAATCTGCTCCACTCGATGCTGCAGTTGCCGAAGTATTTGGCACACGAGAAGTATCCGTTGCAATTAAGCGAACACTATCGATTGGTAGACCCAGCTCATGCGCAGCAACCTGACGTACTTTGGTATATAAACCCTGTCCCATTTCTGTACCGCCATGGGTAATAGAAACAGTACCATCCATATACACATAGACCAGTGCACCCGCCTGATTGTAATGTACAGCATTAAACGAAATACCGAACATTAATGGGGTTAACGCAATACCACGTTTAATGATGTCATTGTTCTGATTAAAAGTATGAATGCGCTGTTTGCGTTTCGCATAATCACTACTTTGCAATAATTCAGCTACTAATTTTGGCGCAACATTATCACGGACTTCTGCCCCATAGTGCATACGGTCACGTCCAGCACCGGGCTGCTCGGCAAAGAAATTACGTTGACGAATTTCAACTGGGTCACAACCTAAATAACGAGCAATGTCATCAATAATATTTTCAATGACAAACATGCCTTGCGGCCCACCAAAACCACGATATGCCGTATTAGAAACAGTATTGGTTTTACAACGTAAGTTACGTAGCTCAACTGCATTTAAATAATAAGCGTTGCCAATATGGCAAATTGCTCGTTCATTTACTGGCCCAGAAAGATCAGCCGAAAAACCGCAGTTTGAAGCCAGTTGCACCTTTAAGCCTTGCAGAACACCACTGTCATCAAAGGCTACAGACCACTCATAGGCAAAACCGTGACGTTTACCTGTAGCGCTCATATCATCATCACGATCTAAGCGTAATTTACACGGACGGCCTGTTTTTTGTGCTGCCAAAGATGCAATGCATGCCCACTGCGCCGACTGCGACTCTTTACCACCAAAACCACCACCCATACGGCGGCTTTCCACACTCACCTGATGCATATTCATGCCTAATGCATGACAAATCAGTAGCTGCATTTCGGTTGGATGTTGCGTTGAGCAATAGACTTTTAAGCTCTGATTCTCTTGTGGAATCGCATAGGAAATCTGACCTTCTAAATAAAAATGCTCTTGCCCACCCAGCTCAATAGCACCTGAAAGATGATGTGATGCATTTTGAAATGCCTGTTCAACTTCACCATGACTAAATTTAACAGGTGGTAACACCCACGATTCTTTTTCAATCGCATCTTGAATGGTTAAAATTGGAGTTTCGGCCACATATTCAATTTTTGCTAAGCGAACTGCCTGACGGGCTTGCTGATAACTGTCAGCAACAACCACAAACAGGGCTTGTCCATAAAATTCAACCTGATCTTCGGCAAAAATTGGATCATCTTTAACAATGGGTCCCCAATTATTTTCAACATCAATATCCTTTGCCGAAAAAACTGCATGCACACCATCGGCCTGACGTACTGCATCCAAATCAAAATTACTAATTTTGCCTTTTGCACAACTTGAAAATCCGACAGCTAGATGCATGGTATTTTCAAGCTCAGGTAAATCATCAATATATGTTGCCTGCCCCGTTACATGTAAGTGGGCACTCTCGTGTGGAATCGAGTCGCCAGCTTTAGCTGATTTTTTAGAAATGCTTAAGTTAATGGTTTGATTCATGTCAGATCTCCACCATAGCAATCAAGTCATTCACACGAGTGATCATTTGAGACAGGATTTTTTCTACATAGAAACGCTGTACGCAGTTTTTCGCGACGTATAAACGATATGCCGAGCTAGCCCGTCCATCATCTAAAGGTTGATAGTCTTGCGACAATGCCTCCTGTGCCTTAGCTATCAATTCTGCTGTAAGTTGTTGGCCTTCTAATATAGCTTCTGCATACTTTGCGCGTTTGGGAATAGCAGCCATGCCACCAAAAGCAATTCTGACATTGTGAGCGACATGATGAGTATCTAACTCGCATGAAATAGCCGCACATACCGCAGAAATATCTTGTTCAAAACGTTTAGCAATTTTATAGCTGGCAAATTTAAAACGTGGCTGCCCTTCACGAAGTGGAATAACAATCGACTCTACAAACTCACCAAGCTGTAATGCTGTTTTTTGATAATCTAAATAAAAGTCTTCCAGTCCAATTTCACGAGTCTGTTCACCTAAGCGCAAAATTAAGCGTGTACCTAGCGTAATTAATGCTGGCATTGAATCGCCAATCGGCGAACCATTGGCAATATTTCCACCTAAAGTTCCAGCATTTTTAATAGGCATGGAAGCAAAACGGCGCTGTAATTCTTGAAAGTCAGTATAAAACTCTGAAATTTTGATGAGTGCATCACTCAAACTGACATTGGCCCCAATTGTTAAAGCATGGTCTTTGACTGCGATCTTTTTCAGTTCTTCCACCTGACCGATATAAAGCATATCTCCTAAATCACGGCCCTGCTTTGTGACCCACAAACCAACATCTGTACTACCTGCAACAATACGGGCTTGTGGCAACTGTAAACGTAGAGCGGCAAAATCCCGCAAAGTTTTGGGTGCAAAAAATTGCTGAACATGATGATTTAAATGCAATGCTGGTAATGCTTGAATGTCTTTTAATACATTAAGTACTTTTTGACGTTCTAATTGAACACGCGGATAGTCATATGCTTTTTTTGCTGCATCTAAAATAGGTCGATAGCCCGTACAGCGGCACAAATTTCCAGAAAGATAATCACTGATTTTATCTTTGCTTGGTGGTTCTTGCTCATTTTCATACATTGCCCATAACGACATAATAAAACCGGGCGTGCAAAAACCACATTGTGAGCCATGCATATCCACCATTGCCTGTTGTACAGGATGCAATGTCCCAGCTTGTGTAGGTAATAAATTATGAAGATCTTCTACTGTAAATAAAGCTTTACCATCTAAAGTCGCTAAAAACTGAATACAGGCATTCACGCTCCGTAATTGCAGGTTGTCATTAATCAACTCACCAATCACTACTGTACATGCACCACAATCGCCCTCAGCACAGCCCTCTTTTGTACCAGTCTGACGAGTCTTACCAGTTTGGGTATATTCTCGGAGAAATTGTAAGACCGTCATGGTGGGTAATACATTTTCTACTTGTTGCTGACTGCCACGAAAAAAAAAGGTAATTGGACGTTCTGACATTTTTTATCCTTATGCTCTATAGTACGGCATATTTGCAAATATGATGCCATGAGGCGATCATTTATAACTTAACTGTATTAGTCGCACATTTCATGTTCAAATACTTGACTATTAACGATAAAAAACATGAAATTTATTCACCATTTATCTAATGCGTGCCGAACAGGATAAATATAGTGCGACGAGTTATGAACATCAGGTCATGTTTCTGATACAATGCCGAGCTTGTCTAATAGAGTAAATTTATACGCCTTATGTCAATGCAGCAATCGTACGCAAACATTCTGACTGCCGTCGGTGAAGACCTTAATCGTCCCGGCCTTAAAGATACGCCTGTGCGTGCGGCTAAAGCTTTTTCATATTTAACTTCTGGCTATAGTAAAACTTTAGAAGAAGTCACCAATAATGCTGTTTTCCCATCAGATAACCATGAAATGGTATTGGTGAAAAATATTGAATTTTATTCGCTTTGCGAACATCACCTCCTTCCATTCTATGGCCGTGTTCATGTTGCCTATTTACCAGAAGGCAAAGTTCTTGGCTTATCTAAATTTGCACGTATTACCGAGATGTTTGCTCGTCGTTTGCAAATTCAGGAAAATCTAACTCAGCAAATTGCTGAAGCTGTGGCTGAAGTGACTGGTGCTCGCGGTGTTGCTGTCGTAATTGACTCTGCACATATGTGTATGATGATGCGTGGTGTAGGTAAACAAGAGTCTACAACCCGTACAGTTTCATTTGTCGGAGATTTTAAAACTGACAAAGAAGCACGTCGTGAATTTTTAAGTGCAGTACCAGAAAGTTACTAATTTGGATTTACTACCAAAATAAGAGCCCGACGAAGTTGGGCTTTTTTATATCTAGTTAAATCACTTAACCTATAAAACATAACAGTTAAATTAGGTGATTTTTGTTATAAAAGCTCGCATCTTTCTTTTTAGATAATTTATGAGTTAATCATGCGACTTAAAAAAATTTCTTACTTACTTTTACCTTCTCTTGTTATTTTGAATACTTCAATTTATGCAGGTAATACTGCTAAAGACCAACAAATTAAACAACTTGTAGATCAAAACTTTAAACCGTTATTAGAAAAATATAATGTGCCGGGTATGGCAGTAGGTGTTATTCAAAACAATAAAAAATATGAAATGTATTATGGCCTTCAATCTGTTCAAGATAAAAAAGCTGTGAATAGCAGTACCATTTTTGAGCTAGGTTCTGTTAGTAAACTATTTACCGCTACAGCAGGTGCTTATGCTAAAAATAAGGGAAAAATCTCTTTTGAAGATAAGCCAAGTAAATACTGGAAAGAGCTAAAAAACACTCCGATTGATCAGGTCAATTTACTTCAACTTGCTACTTATACCAGTGGTAATCTTGCGCTACAGTTTCCAGATGAAGTACAAACAGACCAACAAGTTTTAACTTTTTTCAAAGACTGGAAGCCTAAAAATCCAATTGGTGAATATAGACAATATTCTAACCCAAGTATTGGCCTATTTGGAAAAGTTGTAAGCTTGTCAATGAATCAGCCTTTTAGTCAGGTTTTAGAAAAAACCATTTTTCCAGACCTTGGCTTAAAACATAGTTATGTCAATGTACCTAAAACTCAAATGCAACATTATGCATTTGGCTATAACCAACAAAATCAGCCGATTCGAGTCAACCCTGGTCCCTTAGATGGTCCAGCTTACGGCGTTAAATCGACTCTTCCAGACATGTTGGGGTTTGTTCATGCCAACCTGAACCCGCAGCAATATCCTGCTGATATTCAACGTGCAATTAATGAGACACATCAAGGTTTCTATCAAGTAGGTACCATGTATCAGGCGCTTGGTTGGGAAGAGTTTTCTTACCCTGCAACCTTACAAACTTTATTAGACAGTAATTCTGACCAGATTGTGATGAAGCCTAATAAAGTCACTGCTATTTCTAAAGAACCTTCAGTTAAAATGTTTCACAAAACTGGTTCAACCAATGGCTTCGGAACATACGTTGTATTTATTCCTAAAGAGAATATTGGTTTAGTCATGTTAACCAATAAACGTATTCCAAACGAAGAACGCATTAAGGCGGCTTATGCTGTGCTGAATGCGATAAAGAAATAATCATCTTTAGCTAAAACAAAAAAGAGAAATAGATGAAATCTATTTCTCTTTTTTTATGAATATACGATTTAAAAGAACCAGACATATCCTAAGCTTGATTTCATCCAGTCCAGATGATTTTGTTTTTCATAATCCCAATTCAGGCGAATAGCATTATTGCTATTAATGGCATATTGCCACTGGGTATTTAAGCGTAAGTTCCATTGGTTTTGGTCTTCCCAATAGGGTAGTTCAACTTGTATTAATGAGTTAAACTTTTCAAACCACTGATTCATACAGCCTATAGTTGGCCCCATTCCTACACGCCAACCTTTATCTAAATTTGAACCTGCTTGAACATAAGCTTGGACTTGTCCATAGCACACATGTTTACGCTCATAGTCCGCAACACTATAGCCAACTTGGGTATTAAAACTCGCTACGCCATGCTGTTTTTCATCACTATAAACGCCATCATGAACTGCTTCTTGACGCCAGCCTAAGTTAAATCCCCAAGTGAGAGGTGTTTTGAATGGTTGGATTGGGTTGTAGGAGTTCACTTCTAGTAGATCAAGACGTTCTAGCTTTAAATGATCATCTCTCCACTGGGCATTACCATTTAAAAAAAGCAATTGAGTACCAGCACGATACCCTCCTTGAGGGTCAATCAAGTCATGGTAAGCCTGTCTATGCCCAATCTCAATAAACTTATCACCTTGTACTTCGCCCAATTTTAGCGAAACATTACGTGCATTATGGCCTTGTGTTGGCTCGGTAGAAGGTCGTTTAGGTTCTTGACGTTGTTTATCTAAATCAATCTGACTTCTTAAAGCCAAAAGCTGCCTTAGCTGTGGTTGAGCAAAACTTTCTTCAACTTTTCGACTAATGAATTGTAGATATAAATCATCGTAAGCCATCTCAAGAATTTTGGCCTGATCTGGCTGACTATACGACTTAAGTATTTCGGAGGACTCTTTAGTTGGCATCATGGCTACCTGATGAGCAACTTTTGCCAAAGACGCGCCATGCTGATGAGCTTGAGCTAATAATTGAGTCTCTAAAGCTGGTCGATACACAGGAGGATTCGTAAGCCCTTGCTGCTGCATCGCTTTAATCGTTTCCATTGGAATAGAAGCGTAATTAAACTTTTCTTGTAAGTTAGACTCAGGTTTAACCAAATCAACCAATCCCAATAAACGATAGGCGCAGTTGTCACTCACAAAGTAATAAGGGAAGCTCACATGTTGCATTTCCCAAATATGAGACACTAAAAAGCGTGTTTCCTCAGGAGATAGATTTAACTCATATTCCCATAAATCACGGCTTTCAAAATCACCATACTCTTTTACCTTACGATAATAAGGCATTAGTGAATATTCACCCGGATACTGCCCTGTTAAGCCTTTCCAAGCATATGACCAGTTGTCATTGCCTGCGACAGTGGCTGCATAATTTACAGCGTAAGAAACGAGGTTTAACTGTTTTTGATCTTTAGGGTCTAAGCGTAATAAGGTATGTCCAAACATTGAGCTTGGATTTCCCATAAAGTCTGTAGCGTAAATTAGCGTCGCTTTATAAGGTTTAATCTGGCCAATCCAGTTTTCAAACTCTGAACATTTTACTTGCGGTAATTCATTTTCTTGAATGCCTAATTGCTTTATAAGCCATTGACTTCGTGCAGGAAACTTACAACGAATTGATTGATTGTCTGGAGCTGGTGCAAATAATGCTGTGATATCTGCTTTCTGTTCTTCTTTTAAATTATTTTTCCCATTTGGCGCCATAAAGTAACCAGAGTAACTTACTTCACTCTTCTGGTTTTTATTGGCATACATCAGACGTTGCCATGTGATGTCTTGATCTAACTTTTTTTGTTCTGCAATAGACCAGTAGTTTTGAATAGATGGATTTATTTCTGCTGAATACGCAATATTAACTGCCAATGAGGCAAAAATTAAAACAACCGATTTCATTAAGCTCATCAATTTTTATCATTAAATATAAGAAAAACCCTGCCAAATGACAGGGTTTTCAATTTCAAACTTATACGTAAGCTTTTAAAACGTCGTCTTTAGCCATTACGTTTTGTAATGATGCTAATACTTGAAGTGTGTTTTGGTTGTCTGCTGAATAGATTTCACCAAAGTTTGCTTTTGAAACTTTGAAGAAACGATCTTTGTCTTGTGGTTTAATTTGCATTAACTCAGCAAGTACATTCAGGCTTTCACCTTGGCCTACAGCCATATCACGCGCTAAAGTTTCTGCATTTTCATTTGTGAAAGTAACAACTTGAGCTGTTACTGTTCCGCCTTGACGGCAGCCTAAAGTACCAAAAGTAATACCTAATAATTGGTTAGTAAAAATACCGTTTGTTGTTGCAGCAAGAATTTTAGGCACCACTCCTTTTTGGCCAGCCCATACTTGCGTACCCACACCACAACCTACATCGTTATCAGCCATAGCAACACTTGAACCAGCTGCTAACAAAGCAGCTAAAGCTAATTTTTTTAACATAGATGTATATCTCCAAAAATCATTATTGATTTGTTTCTTATGTATTGTTATGTGTAACTATTATTACACCCTTTAAAGATAGCGATAAGCCAGTCATTTAGCAATTAAAAATTAAATAATATGATAAAAAGTGAAAATGAAATTTTTACTTTAAATTCCAATTACCTTGATTATCTCGATGACCTAATATTTTAAGAACTAATACTAAACTTAGCAGTAATAATAAATACCACGAACCCAGTTTACCCCATCCCACCATATGCCAAGCATTAATCTGACTTGGGTAAACCCAAATTTTATAAAATGTACTAATATTTTCAGCAACCCAGATAACAAATGCGAGTGTCACCAACACAGGGAGCATTGGCGTTTTAAACTTACGTTCATTTATTTGAAAATAAAGTGTAGTTTTCCAGAAAATATAAACACTAAATGCAAATAAAATATAGCGAATATCAGGAATAAAGAATTTACTCATAAAGTTAATATATGAGAAAAATGCGAGAAAAAGCATGCTTCTAAAGCTTGGCAGTTTCTCAAAGGAAACTTGAAACAGTCGTATTGAGCGAGCAAAGAAACTACCTACAGCAGAGTACATAAAGCCTGCAAATAAAGGCACAGTAATAATTTTAAATACCGCAGGCTGCGGATATTGCCATGAAGCAATGCCGGGATGTGTCAAAAAGATTTCCATGACCATTGCCATGATATGAAATAAAGCAATGACTTTGGCTTCTTGCCATGACTCCAGCTTTAGATATAACAAGCAAATTTGAATAATGAGTGCATAGATGAGTAAATAATCATAACGATAAAAACCCATATATTCATGGCTACCCATCGGTGCTGTCAGGGCAAAAGCTATTAAAAGCAAAATACCAAACAAGGCTGCCGAAACAGCCTTGCCGATAAAATGAATTGGTAAAGTTAGGTGGCGCACAAAGAACTATCCTAGATATTTAGCACTATACTCATGCACTGTATCTACAAAGATTTTTGGTTGCGCAGGATCTACCCACTGGGTAATGCCATGACCCAAGTTTGCAACATAACCAGTCTTCTCACCATTTGCGTAAGCGTCATCTAACATCGCTTTTACGGCTTTTTCAATCGTAGCTGCTGAACCATATAAAACAGCCGGATCAAGGTTCCCTTGTAGAGCAACACGACCTGCTACAGTTGTACGGGCTGTATTTAATGGTGTAGTCCAGTCTAAACCTAATGCATCTGCACCTGTTGTGATCATTGGTTCTAACCACTGACCGCCACCTTTGGTGAATACAATGACAGGAATACGGCGCCCATCTTTTTCACGTTGCAGACCCGCAATAATCTTTTTCATATAGTTCAAAGAGAACTCTACATATTCACGGTGTGCTAAAGCACCGCCCCAACTGTCAAAGATTTGAATTGCTTGAGCGCCCGCATCAATCTGAGCATTTAGATAGTCAATCACTGAATCTGCTAAATGGTCGAGTAGCGCATGCAAAACTTCCGGCTGTGCATACATCATTTGCTTGGTAAAACGGAACTCCTTACTTGAACCACCTTCAACCATGTAAGTTGCTAGCGTCCAAGGACTACCCGAAAAACCAATGAGTGGAACCTGACCACCCAAAGCAGAACGAATTGTACTTACTGCGTTCATGACATAATCAAGATCAGATTTAGCATTTAACTTTGGTAAATTTGCTACATCTTGTTCAGTACGAACCGTTTTATGAAACTTAGGGCCTTCGCCTGTTTCAAAGTAAAGACCTAAACCGAGTGCATCTGGAATAGTTAAAATATCTGAAAATAAAATTGCTGCGTCTAAATCATAACGACGTAAAGGCTGTAAAGTTACTTCACAAGCAAACTCTGTATTTTTGCATAAAGATAGAAAGTCACCCGCTTTTGAGCGTGTTTCGCGATATTCAGGCAAATAACGTCCTGCTTGGCGCATCATCCATATCGGTGTGGTGTCTACAGGCTCACGTAATAAAGCACGTAAGAAACGATCATTTTTAAGTGTCGTCATTGCCGATCTCTATCTTTTTCATGTGGCAGCATCATATCAAAACGTAGATGTTTTTATAATTTCAATTTCATACAAAAAACTTGTCAATCCACTAAAAAATGCATATTTACACAAAAGTCTACTGCAAGAAGCTCGGTTTTCTGCAATACTTGCAACATGTTACATCGGGTTTATTGATATTCCTTTAATGATTAAATTCACCAATATTGAATGCGCAAAAATTGCGTTGTTGGTGATTTTATAAACGTTAGGATCAGTCTCCTTGCCCTATTGCTTATATGAAAATTCTTAAGGTTGAATTACATGTTTGTTCGCTCATTACTCGCTATGAGTTTAAGTTGTATTATTGCTAATGTTGCTTTGGCTGCGTCAACAACTGAGCAACCACTGAACCCTAAAAAAGTATCTGCTCCTGTAGAAGATCCAATTGATCCGCTTGCTGTAGATGCTGCTTCAACTGCAAAAGCCCAAGCGCAGACACAGATTACTGCTCAAGAACAAAATGATTTAAATCGAGCGTCTACAACATTACAAAATTTGCAAAAAGCTGAAGATCCAAATGCTGATTCAGGCATTGCTGCTTCAGAACCAACTGCACCAGCTAAAACAGCGACAGCTACTAAGACTTCTGCTCCTGCTCCAGCTGTTTCATGGACATTAGATAGCTTAAACAATGCTGACTGGTACGAAAACATTGGCAAAGGCCAACTTCCAGTTTATGCACGTGCTCACGTTATGTTGAACAATGCACATGCTTCGCCGGGTGCGATTGATGGCATGAGCGGTAAAAATACCCTAAAAGCAATTGCATCTTTCCAGCAAATGAATGGTTTATCTCCTACTGGCGAGTTAACTAAAGAAACTTGGGATGCACTTGTTGCAAAACAAACAAAACCAGCATTTATTGAATACACGATTACTGATGCAGACCTAAAAGGTCCATATGCCGAGTCAATTCCTTCTGACTACGCATTACAAGCCAAAATGAAAGGTTTGTACTACACACGTGTGACTGAAATGTTGGGCGAAAAGTTCCATATTGATGAAGGTTTCTTAAAGAAATTAAACCCGAAAGCAACCTTCAAAAAAGTTGGTGAGAAAGTTATTGTTCCAAACGTACGCAATGACTTACCAGAAGACATTCATTTAATTATTGCGCATAAAGGTGCTAAACAGTTGTATCTGTTTAATAGCCGCAATCAAATGATTGCCTCATTTCCTGCAACAATTGGCAGTACTGATACGCCATCTCCGACCGGTACTTATAAGGTAGTTGGTGTTGCGCGTAACCCTTGGTATAGCTACTCACCTTCGAACTTCGTACAAGGTAAAAACTTAAAACCACTTTCTTTACCACCAGGTCCTAACGCTCCTGTAGGTAATATCTGGATTGGTTTAAGTAAAAAATCATTCGGTATTCACGGTACGCCAAACCCGTCTTTAATTTCTAAAACTGCATCACACGGTTGTATCCGTTTAACCAACTGGGATGCTAACGATTTAGGTAATAAAGTACGTTCTGGTGTTACTGTTAAATTCTTAGAATAATCTTTAAAAAAAAGAAAGCCTGCTTTATGCAGGCTTTTTTTATATCTTAAATTTAAAACGAATATTTATAGACATTTCATCATATTAAAAACGCAACAATATGTTGCATCTACTCTATTTTTAGCTTGATTCTACAGGTTTAACATAGTCCTCAAGAGATCAATAATAATTTGAGGAGATCAAATCATGAATGCTTTTTTGCATCGTAGTGAAGATCGTGGTCATGTTAAAGCGGGTTGGTTAGAGTCTTATCATAGCTTTTCATTTGGTAACTGGTATAACCCTAAATATATGGGTGTCAGTGCATTACGCGTTATTAATGATGACCGAATTGATGCCCATAATGGTTTCGGCACGCACTCTCATGACAACATGGAAATTTTAACCTGTGTGCTGGATGGTGCAATTTCACACCGTGATACCATGGGAAATGAAGGCCAAATTAAGGCTGGTGAATGGCAACTCATGAGTGCTGGTACAGGCGTGGCGCACAGTGAAATCAACAACACTGATACCCCCGTACATCTATTACAAATCTGGATTATTCCAGATGTAAAAGAAGCCGAGCCAAATTACCAACAAATTAATTTGGACCCACGTAAAGATCCAAATAAATGGCATTTAATTGCAGGCCCAGATGCAAATGCACCGATGCATATTCGCCAAAATGCAGAAGTAAAATCTGCTGTATTGGAAAAAGGAAATGAACTTCCTGTTGAAACATCAAAACGGGTAAATTACGTTCATGTGATTTCAGGTGTAATTCGTATTGGTGATCAAGAAGTTAAAGCTGGTGATGCTTTAGTGTTTGAAGATAATGCCGTGATTCATGCACTTGAAGACAGTCAATTTATTTGGTTTGATTTACCTTAAACAGCTAAAAGCCCTTTTATATAAAAGGGCTTTTTAGTCACTACCACCACCACTATCGCAGCTGCTTGAGTCCGAAGATGACGAACAATCATTTGAATAGCTTGAGCTATGATGATGGCTATTGTCATAAACATGATGGTTTGCTGACGATGAATAATCATGCTCACTCGATGATGAATAATTCTTTCGATAGCGAAGAGCTGCAATTAACAGAAATAATCCCACACTGGAAAAAATGGTAATAAATACAATAAAAAATACCTTCAAATAACGACCTCCTAAATAAATCTATATAGATGATTGCTGTATCACCTACTTCTTTATTTAAATGAGCCATGCTGATTAAACAAGTTATTTTTTGATAAATACCATAAAACTTTTAAAGCAAAAAACTGGATGAGTAACCTTTCAAAAAGCACGAAGGTTACGCAGTACCTAGTTCAACACACACTATGTCTAATCTTATAAATGATGAAAAAGCTTTTAAGTTTCCTTTACATATAAATAAGCACTTGCTCTAGATATACCTAAATGCTGAGCAACCGTCTCGACAGCCTTTTTAATGTCTAATAAGCCATTATTCTTGAGTTCATGTATTAACTGTTTTCGCTCATTGAGTTTTAGCATACGCGGTGTCGTAGCATGTTTTGAGGCAAATTGATCGATATATCTTCGAATTGCTTCTGTACCATTCGGTTCCAGATTTTCAATAATGTTGTCAGTTTCAATTTTAGTGAACTGGTCTAAAGCACTTTGCATTCCCCTAAATAGGGTTAAATCTATATTCATACATAAAGCGGCCACATATTGCCCTTCTTCATCTTTAATTCCTATAGACGTACTTTTGGCAGGACGACCATCTGCAAACTGGTTTGCGTAGTTTGAAATGAGGTTTGGAAATTCTGGAGACATGATTCTAGCCAGCCCTAACTCGGTTGCTGGATCACCAATTTTTCGACCAGATAAATTGTTATGTATAGAGAGTATGGCATGCTCAGGATTTGTTAAGTCATGGACAACAACTTCGCAAAAAGGAAATAGCGTTTCACTTAGCCCCTTCGCGATAGTATCTAGTTGAGTGAGTAAATGTTTATCACGATTGCCCAATGTATTTCCTCCTAATGACTTAGTTACTATTTCAAACCCTAACGTAAAGCATGCAATAGTAATTTAGACTTTTTATCTAATTTTAAACTTAATGTAAATCAAAATCTTATATCTCATTGTTATCACATTAGAAAATAAAATTAGACATTTTATCTAAAAATATATATTTTATCTAAACAAGGTCAGTATATTGTGCGTTGCTTGAGCAATAGTAAATCTTGCATCCGAAAACATTGAATAGAATTAGGTTTAATTATGAAAAATTTAACCCTTCCCACTTATGACGATGTGGCAGCCGCTGCTGAACGTATAAAAGGTTTTGCAAATAAGACTCCTGTTTTAACTTCACGTACTGTGAACAATGAGTTTGAAGCAGAAGTATTTTTTAAATGTGAAAATTTTCAGCGTGTTGGCGCTTTCAAATTTCGTGGTGCAATGAATGCGCTTTTGCAATTTAGTGAAGCTCAAAAAAAAGCGGGTGTGGTTGCTTTCTCTTCAGGAAACCACGCGCAAGCAATTGCACTTTCAGCAAAAACTCTTGGTATTCCAGCCATAATCGTTATGCCACAAGATGCACCTGCCGCAAAAATGGCAGCAACGCGAGAATACGGCGCCGATATTGTTGAATTTGACCGCTATAGAGAAGATCGAGAAAAAATTGGAAAAGAAATAGCTGAAAAAAATGGCCTGACACTCATTCCATCTTATGACCATCCTCATGTAATTGCAGGTCAAGGAACGGCTGCAAAAGAGTTATTTGAAGAAGTCGGCGAATTAGATTACCTGTTTGTATGTTTAGGGGGCGGTGGTTTATTGGCAGGTTCTGCCCTGTCTGCTCACCATCTCTCTCCAAACTGTAAAATATATGGTGTTGAACCTGCTCTAGGAAATGATGGACAAATGTCTTTTAGAAAAGGAGAAATTGTCCATATTGATACGCCACAAACCATTGCCGATGGCGCTCAAACTCAATATTTAGGTAAATTAACATTCCCTATTATTCAAAAGAATGTTGATGACATTTTGACAGTAGAAGATGAAGACCTCATTAGCTGTATGAAGTTCTTTGCTGAAAGAATGAAAATGGTGGTTGAACCGACAGGATGCCTCGGATTTGCTGCTGCACGTAATTTAAAGCATGAGTTAAAAGGCAAACGTATAGGCATCATTATTAGTGGTGGCAATGTCGATATTTCTAAATATGTAGAGTTTTTATCTGCTTAATAAAAGTTAGTGCCTATCTATGAGTTCAGTTAATACATCATAGATAGGCATTACATGCTACTCGCCTCTCAACATGTTCGTGTCTTAATTTAAATAAACTTTTGGAGATATGATGAGATTTATTTCTGAGTCTGAATCTGCTGCTCTCATCAATCATGAACTGGCTTATGGCGCCATTTACCAAGCTTTAATTGCTGCAACTCAACCCGACACTAAAAGTTTTCCTGTGGTTCACGGTCAAGGTTCCGATAGTAAAAATACCTTTAGCGTTAAGTCATCGGCGACCGAGCATTTGGCTGGCCTTAAAGTTGGTTCTTTTTGGGAAGATAACCCTAAAAATGGTTTGCCTCGTCATAACGCGCTCATTTTATTATTTAATCAAGCCAATGGAAAAATGGCAGCGGCCATCGAAGCAGGCAAAGTCAACGCGTTTCGTACAGCGGCATCTAATGCTGTTGCAACCCACGTACTTGCAAGAAAAGATTCAAAAGTCTTGGCGATATTTGGTACAGGAAATCAGGCCAAATATGAATGTGAGGCTTTAGCGAGAATTAGAAATTTCGAGCAGATTTTGATAGTTGGACGTGACACAACGAAAGCTGAAAAAATGGCAGAAGACTTAAAACCATTAGGTATTCAGCTTCACATTACGAGTGCAAAAGAAGCCTGTGAACAAGCCGATATTATTGTGACCGCGACTTCTTCAAAGACTCCCCTTTTTAAAGCTGAATGGGTTAAAGCTGGCACACATATTTCATCTATGGGTTCAGATAAACAAGGCAAACAAGAGCTTCCGCCAGAACTATTTTCACATAGTGATTTATTTTGCGACCTTAATGTTCAGTCTAAAGTCATTGGTGAATTTCAACATGCGTCTGAGACTGCAACCTTAATCAATATAGGTGATGTGCTTTTAGCAAACGCTCAAGGTAGACAGTCTCAGGAACAAATCACAATTTATGATAGTTCAGGCTTATCTATACAAGATTTATATATCGCTCAGAAAATTTTAGAAATTTCTTAATATTGATCATTTAACTGCATCGTTCAGGCTGATGCAGTTAAATTAAAATCATGTTCCTTTTTATAATGCTTTACTGAATTTTGTTTTTAAAATCAGAATGAATCTTAAATAAAAACTTTGGCAAAAGACGCTATATATTGCTCGGCCTTGACCTCATAATTTTGAAAACCCGAATCAAAAACCCATCTTTCAATTTCAGATTTTTTGACTAAATTTTGCAAATAAAGCTGATGATGTCGGTCTAATTCTTCTTTTAAACTTCTTAGCATGAGTTCATTTAAACCAGTGGGAGGATTGAGACCTGTATCTAAAAGACTCGGCGCAAATGCCACACTTTTGAGTTCCAATTGATGCGCTGTTCTTACAACACTTTTTATCGCAGTCTCGATTCGCTCTAACGTGAAATCTTCTGGCGCTCCCATGCCTATAAGCAAAACTTTAGAAGCTTGTATGGTTGAGGGAGTTTGATTTATTAAAAGAGAGTCATTGAGTTTCGCACTAAACCAGTTATTTTTCCGTATTTCATATAGTTTGCCGTTTAGAGCTTCATCTAAATGTGCCAAACCACCCGAAAAAGAACGGTTATTCATTTCATGTTCAAAAATACAAGCACAGGAAAGCTCAACCACAGCCGTGGCGCAGTCCCAAGTCACGAGTTCAATGTTTAAATTTTGGTAACGCCCAATTTTAGTTTGCTTTATATCTGTGCTCATATTTTTACTCTTCTCGTTTTACCAACCATATTTCAGCTCAAGGCCTAAATAGTTTGCGTCTTTACCACCCGCTTTCTTAATGGTATCTCCAACCTCAAAGTGCACGCCTTCGGCCGCCACAGACAGATTGGAATTAATTTTTCGATCTGCTCTGAGTTGAAGATATGCCCCAGTCCAACTTGAACCTTGCCCCGCAGTATTTGCCATGCTGTTATTGCCTTGGAAATAAATCGCATCTTGGGTGGTTTCACGCCACTGAAAACCTAAGGCACTTAACAGAGTAAGCTTCTCGGAAGGCTTGAGCGTCAAAGAAGGTTTTAGGTGAATAATATTGCTATAACCACTATAACCCGCCAAAGTAAAATATGAGCCATTTGCAAAAAGCTGGTTAAAGGTATTAAGTTGATTATCGTTGGTACTTTTGTCGCCTGTGGCAATATCAAACTGCACCCCTAAACGAGGTGACCACGGTTGATCAGCAAAAGTGTATCCCGTAATACTACTGAGCGCCCAAGCCTGAATTGTTTGTCCACCAATTTTTCCATGCTGAAGCATGCCTTCAACATCCCAATCGACATTATTCTTTTTACCCATATGACGAAGGTCATATAAGTCTCGAACCTCATTCCCTTTAACACTTGGAAAAGACGCATTATCTCGTTCATAACGCGAGTAATAACCTGATAACTCACCATCCCCTACATTTTGTTTATCTACACGAAAGCCGCTAAAACTTAAATTGCTTTTTGAGTGGTCATTAAACGTTGAATCTTTTTCTATCTGAACAGGTCTGGTGAGATAACCTAAAATTCTCCAGTCGCCATATTCATAACCTGACCATACGCCATCAAAGGCTTGCCGAACGTTTGGGCCTTCTCTATTTGAAATAAAGCGCTGTAAGTCAAAAGCCATTTCTTGACGGCCTACTCTAAATTTAAAAGTTCCATTGTTTAAAGGACTCACCCATGCAATAAAGGCTTGCTCTATATCGATTCTATTTTGGTCGGTACTGGAAATATTTTTTTTATCAAACGCGCGGGCATCACTTAGCTGAGTAAATAATTGTAAATGATCACCTATTCGTACATCTGCATGCGCTTGTAATCTTTGAATTAAATAACTATCGGCCTGATTATTTCCAGTACCAAACTTGGCATTATTATTGACTTCAAAACGTTCACGAATATTTGCCCCCAGTGATAAATAATTATTATCACCAAAAGGTATATATTTGAAGTCGTCCCCTATTTTCTTTGGCACACACGGATTTTTTAAAACATCCCAATTTTCTTGCCAACGATTCGTTGAGATTTTTGGACGAGTTGGACATGCATTTGTATTTGAGGCTTCATTTTCTGCATAAGCAGATTCGTAGAAAAATAAACTGCTGGTTAATAACAGACTCATTTTTATTATTTTCAGGTAAGTCTCTGAGTGCTTAGTTCGATATGTTCTATCTTTAAAAACATGCGAGGCCATCAAGTGTTATCCATGGTAATAAATAGGTCGTTGCAGAGACTTGGTTTTTTGCACTCATACTGCTCTTAGGCAACATAAGTGCAAATTTCAATCCATCATTTAGGCTATAAATTATTTGATAGACGCATGAATTTCAGCGATATAACCGCCCGGGAACTGTACCATTGCTGACTCACGACCATCCGACTTATAAGCATTCACCAAAACAGATGCACCTGCTTTTGTGGCTTTATCTAAAGTTTCAGATAAGTTTTTAACTTCATAACCCGTCATATCACGCCCATACGGATAAGGAAGATGACCATTGGTCACGAACACTGTCATTTTGCCGAAGTCAGACTCAACGCGAATACGTCTATAGGTTTCGTTTGGGCGACCAATTTCTATACCTGCAGCTTTAGGATTATCGGAAACGACTTTACCGTGCGAGAAACTCACGAACTTCTTAACAAACGAGTCGGCACTTTGTTTTGAAACATAAATACGATTTTCTGGAACAGTCTCTAACTGGTTATAGTTAGGCTTAGTCGTGTGCCAATAGAGTTGCATATTTACGCCACCCGGCCATTGGACAATCGCATCACGCCCAATTGGGTCTGGGAAAGCATCTACAATGACATCTGCCCCATTTGCTTTGGCAGCCTGCACTGCTGCATCCATGTCTTTGACTAAATAGCCTGTTCTTTCCAAACCAAACGGATATGGAATTGGGGTTTTAAAACCAAATACAGACAATGTGCCTACTGGGGTCAATACAAGCTGAGACATCGTCTGGCTCGGGGTTGGTGTGACTTGGAAAACACCTTGTTTCGACTTGGTACCACCGAATGTTGCGACCAAGCTATCGGTAAATTTGTCAAAGTCTTCAGGGTTTACATAAACATGCGTTGTATCGTATTGGGCGGCTACACCAGGCGCCTCACTTTTTATAATTGTTGTTGTTTTGGCAAAAACTTGAGGAACTAGGGCAACATTTGTGCCCACTAGCATGGTGCTTAAAAGCAATGCTGATAATGATTTACGCATAAAATGCTCCTGTTTAAATGAGATGCTTAAACTTATTGTGATTTTGAAGATTGATTAGAAAGAATGGTGACCATCACCAACGCAGCGATGAGCCCAAGATGTTCGAAGAAACTATTAAATGTACTAAAAAATGCTGGGCCTGTATGATTCCAAAAGTCGTTTGCAACGAGCATCGCAACTCCAGTTAGACAACCTAAAGCCCCTGCTCCTAACCAGACAAAACGATTAAAAATAACTAAGAGCGAACCAACAATTTCAATAAAAATCGCTGTAGCTGCCCAGAGCCAAGCAGGCTGTAAACCAAAACTCGCCTGCTCTTCAATAGCCGCATGAAATCCGATGAATTTATTAATTCCCCCGACTAAATAGGCTGAAACAAGTGCAAGTCGAAGTAGCGGAAGCAATCCATGAATTGATAAGATCTTTTTTACCCATACTGGGTTATTATTAATCAAGTCACTCATCTATTTACCTTTTTGAAATCTCATAGTTTTAATATTTAAAAAATATAAGTTTCATGCATTAATAAAAGTTTATAAAATATGCAATATTCATGATCTAATTTATAAAATTATCTTTATATAAATAAGACAATTTAAATAATTTTAAATATCTTATTAACCTTTAAAAAACCAAATAACTTACGATATATAAAATCAAAAATCCGTGTAAACTACTAGATATTTATTTAAATACAAACTGTATTCTAAAAAGATACAATGATTGATATACAGATATTCCTCATATAATTTAGCGGCAAGATCATTTAGCCTTTAAAATTTGATGGATAAAATAGACTGTATTAATACTTTTATAAGTGTGGTTGAGAATGGAAATTTTAGTCATGCTTCTAGAAATCTAGGCATTACGAGAGATCAAGTTTCAAAAAGAATTTTTTATTTAGAAAGTCTATTTAATACATCATTATTTATACGCAACACCCGAAAGATGGACCTGACTCGCTCTGGAGAAAAGTTCTATGAGCGATGCAAAGTGATTGTAAAAGAGTTAGATTTAGCAGCTCATGACTTTGTATACGACCAGAAGTACCCTGAAGGCTTACTCAAAATTAGTGCTCCACATGCCTTTATCCAAACGTGCTTTTCAGATGTTATTTCTAATTTTCTAATCAAATATCCTCATATTGAAATTGATCTTATGTTTTCAGACCACTCCACTCATATCAATCAGCATAAGTTTGATGTGATTTTAAAAGTTGAAGAAAATATTGAAGAGCAAAATACTTTTATTTTAAACACGTATAAAAGAAGCTTTTATGCAACAGATGCATATTTAAATAAATATGGAAAACCGAAAAATATAGAAGAGCTTAGAGAGCATAGCATTTTACTATATTCTAAAGATGACTTAAAAAATAATATTATTAACTCAATACCAAAATTAACATGTAATAATATAGAAATTCTTTTAGAACTTTGTAAGAGAAATCAGGGTATTTTATTTGCACCTGACTTTTTAGCAAAAAAATATGAAGATGAGGGAATTATTATTAATTATTCAAAAACCCTTTTAAACTCGGATCTTTATTTTTATGCAACCACACCTTATGGATCGAGAGTTCCAAAGAAGGTAGAACTTTTTTTAAATTCTTTAAAGCAGCATTTTTCAAATTATCATTAAGTTAATAAAACTTTAGCCGCTAAATTACTCTTTTCCTTTATCTACATTTCTCAAAAACTCTATTTATCTCTGCTCTAAAAAGCCTTAAATTACTTTAATTTAGGGCTTTTCAGTCATACAAAGCTATCAAGTTTATTTGTTATAAGTTAGAGTCCGCAGAAAATATTCAAGCATCTGCTCTTTGTCGTCTGCTCCATCCGAACCTAAAAGTTGAATAATTCCGCCTTCAATCATATATAAAAAGAGTTTGGCATCGGTAAATGAAACATCGGTTTTAACTAATCGAAGCTGGCTATAAATTTCATTGGTGAGCCATGTTCTGTACCTCACGGCTGTTAGGTACGCGTTTGGGTAGCTATTTTTAGTTTCAAAAATGGCCTTAAATAATAGGTAATACGGCCCTTCTATATCACTATGTAGATAATATAGTTTCTTAAGTTTATCTAACGCGCTTGTGGCATGGTCATATTCGACCATTTCAATGACTTGGTCTTGGAGGCGTTCTTTTTGCACAACTAGACAAATGTCAATAAACCGCTCTTTAGAGTGAAAGTAGTTATAAAACGTCATTCTCGTTATTTCAGTTTCTCTCACGATTTTGTCGACACCGACTGTGTGAAAGCCACCATGATGAAATACCTGAATCCCGTTATTTATAACTTTTACAGCACGTGCTGGGAGAGTTAAATTTGGCATAGTTTTACCGTTATAAATTAAATTTTTGTTGTATATAAATGAGATATAAAAGCCTTTCACTTTTTTAAAGCTGAAAAAAGGCATAGCAAAACCATAAAGACTGTGCTTGGCACATCTCAAGTTTTATAGTGAATGCAAGTTTTTTGAGCCGTAATGACTGAAAGCCCGAAAACCCTATAGGTCATCAAGCTGCTTTAAATTTTTAAGTGGTGTCGTTATAGCTTTTGGCAACGGCTGCCAAGAAATAATGGATGTGCAAAGCCAACTCCTTTTTATTGGGAGTTCTGCCAGACATTTATAGAATTATGGTGGCAGAACGGAAGAAGGTTGACAGACTAGTATTATCTCAAACTAGCACACCCGAAGGTGTCCCTCTCCCGTCCTACCGCTACGGGAAAGAGACGAGTGGCACACCACACACAAAACTATTCCTCAGAAGGAAAAGCTCTGATGCGGGAGATAATATTCAGCCTGTCAAAGCCGGCTGGCAATGTGGCCAGCAGGCAAAGAATAGTGCCCAACCCTGTTGCAGTCAAGCACACAAAATGACATTTGTTTTAAATTAGATCATTAAAAAGTAAGAATAAATAATGAATAAGTGATTGTTTAAGTGGGGTTTATAAAGGGGGGTTTTTAAGGAATTAAACTTTAAAAGAGTAAGCTTTTGAGGGTGTAACCTTTCTTAAAGGTGAGAAGGTTACACACCCAATTAAGTTATAGATAGAAATTAGACTTCATCTATTTTCATAAAATATAAATCAGTGCCTTTTGCAATTGTTTGTTCTTGAAAAGGAACCATCACAATACAATTCGCTTTAACAAATGGCTCTATCTGATATGGCTGCTGTTGGTCGATAATTTCTAATATATATTCCCCATTTTCTTGAGCCTTATAATGCCCCCATAACAACTTTCTGTTTGTCATATCAGGAACAATCTCTATATCAACTTTACCCTTAAAGTAAGCATGATCAAAAAAGTCTGAGATATGCTTATTCAAAATATATTTCACGAAAGCATGCATCAGAATCGCAATATCTTGGATATCACCCGGTAAGTTAATAATAGTCGCTTTGTCTTCTGTAACGACTACTCTCATACCTTTATGATTACCGCTTTCATCATAAATTTGCACTGTCTCACGACTAGGTGGAGTCCTATCTTTACCTTTAAGAATTTTAATTTCATGGGCTGGTATACAACGTGTATTCAAAGCCGATGACATGCTGCTTTGATCAAAGATTGGAAGTTTTTCAAGCTGGAATAAAGAAGAACGATTATTTTGATATGTGCAGCAAAGAATGACATCAAAGTTTGAGGTTTGTTCTTCAAAGAAGTTTATATAATCGTCCCTGCTCGTCGTTAATGAGTCATCTAAAGCTGGGTCATTATCTTTTTTAAGATTATTAAATGCAGCATCATAACGTTCAGGTTTAAGTGATTTGATTTCTACCTGTTCATAGCCCCATGTTTTCAAGAGATCTTTAACATATAGACTTTCCTCACTCATTTCATTTTTATCGAAGGAATGCATACTTACAACGAGAATTCTGGGATTTGTATATATAGATAATTCTTTGATTCCCGCTCGTCTTAAAACAATTAATTTTTCAGGAGTCAGTTTCTCATCTTTTTTTAGAATCACATCGCCTTGTTTAAATATACTGCCTTTAGAAATGACACCATGCATGGCTGGAATGGAGCCAGTAATTTTTTTAGCCTCGGTATCAGAAAGATCTAATCTTTCATCTTGTTCGTCAACGACTGAATCTAAAGAGTCTGGCAATTTTGTATAGGCAGGAATTTCTAACAAGCTCGGAGCTTTTAGGTCTAATTTATATGGATTAATAGATCTATAAAGTTGTTGCCCCCAATAGTACCAATGAGTAATTAATAAAGGGCTTTCTTTACTTGCAGATTGAGTTATTTCTGAGTTAATAGCCCATCCTGAATAGGCTGATAAATTATGTAGAGGATAATCCTGTAAAGCATATACATCACTTGCGTTAACTTGATTTAATGCTTCATCAAGCTCTACAGTTTCTTTTAAATCACCTTTAGGCAAATTTATATTGATGTGGTAAAAAATGTCCGTTAAATGATTTGGTAAGTTATCTGGTATTGGAAGTTTTTTTTGCATAAATATAGTTCCTAGAAGTACCTCAAATAAGAGGTACTTCGCTAATTTTAATTATTAATCCACATTAATAAAGAACTTATCGCCATCTAAGACGCGTTCGGTATTAAAGAAAGACCTTCAAAATACCTCACTCATTACATTATTTGCTCTAAAATCTATTTTCTAAAAATTGGCTGTATAGCAAATTATAAGAATCAGAAATACACCTCTTTATTTTGCTTTAGCAAAGACTTTATAACGTCAATAAAAAAACCCTAAACCATTATAGTTTAGGGCTTTTTAAGTCATGTAAAACTATTTGAGCTTATATAAAAATAGGCAGATCTATATATTTTTATTTACCCAATTCATGAAAATAAAAAGCTTAAATCTTCTAAATTTAAGCCTTAAAAAAGCCTCTTATTTCCGCGCATATAAAATCAATCAAGACATCCCTAAATCTCTACTTGGCTCCCCATTTCTACCACTCGGTTAGCTGGTATCTGGAAGAAATCACTAGCAGGACTCGTATTAAGTTGCATAGAAATGAACAGTTTTTCACGCCATGAAACAATACCGTCACCTACGTTATGAATTACACGTTCACGTGATACAAAAAAGCTTGTGTCCATAATGTTATACGGTTGATTCAACTTAGTTAAAGCTTGTTCTAATGCTTGAGGTACATTTGGCTGCTCTTTAAATCCATAATAAGCAGTGACTCGTAAAAAGTGCTTATCTAACACTTCAACATCAATGCGTTCTGATTCATCTACATATGGAATGTCACGAGTATTTATAGTGATCAAAATATTACGTTCATGAAGTATTTTGTTATGTTTTAAATTATGTAGTAAAGCATGAGGAACAACTTTTGGACTACTTGTCATAAATACAGCCGTTCCACTCACCATATAAGCACTAGACTCCAAGCTCTTAATAAATAAATCTAATGGCATAGTGTCATTTTGCAACTTGCTCAGTAGTAATTCACGTCCACGGCGCCATGTTGTCATAATTATAAAAGTGATTGCCCCCATCATTAATGGGAACCAGCCGCCATCTACAATTTTTAGTGAAGTTGAAGCAATAAAGAGGAGATCTGGAATTAGCAAAGGTATCGCAATTAACAACATAACCCACGAAGGCCATTTCCATAAGTGATACATGATGAAAGCAACTAAAATCGTATCGCAAAACATAGTCAAAGTTACTGCAATACCATAAGCTGAAGCTAGATTAGCGCTAGATTGAAACATAAGCACTAAACTAATAATCATGCCAAGCAACATCCAGTTCAATGCTGGTATATAAATCTGACCAATTTCAGATTCAGAGGTATGGTCAATCGCAAAACGTGGTAAATAACCTAATTGCATAGCTTGACGTGCCATAGAAAACACACCTGAAATAACTGCCTGAGAGGCAATTACTGTCGCAGCCGTTGCTAAAGCAATCATAGGATATAATGCTATTTTTGGTACCATCATGAAAAAAGTATTCTCAATGGCCTGCGGGTTTTGCAGAATCAATGCACCTTGTCCTGCATAGTTTAATACCAAGCATGGTAGCGCAACCAAAAACCAAGCTAATTGAATTGGTTTACGACCAAAATGGCCCATATCCGCATATAGCGCCTCTCCACCTGTAATCGTCAATACAACTGCTCCCATAACTACAAATGCAGTCACGGGGTTATTTTCAATGAAAGGAAAAGCCCAATACGGATTAAGCATATTCAAGATAAAAGGGTTCTTGATAATGTGAGATAGGCCAATAAAACCTATTGAGAAAAACCAGAGTAGCATGATAGGTCCAAAAAAACGGCCTACGGATCCAGTTCCCTTCTTCTGGATCATAAATAATCCAATTAGAATCACGATCGTAATTGGTATCACATACGGTGTAAAAATAGGGGTTGCTACCGACAATCCCTCTACTGCTGACAATACTGAAATAGCGGGGGTAATAATGCCATCACCAAAAAATAATGAAGCACCAAATAAACCAATTGTAATTAACCCAAAGCGCACTTTAGGTCCAATTTTCTTATTGTGCATGTTAAGAGCTAATAAAGCTAAAATGCCACCCTCACCATGATTATCAGCACGCATAATTAACATACTAAATTTCAAGGAAACCACGATCATCAGTGCCCAAAAAATCAATGATAAAATGCCTAGAACATTCGCTTCATTTATAGGAACATTATGTGATGTATGAAAACATTGGGTAAAAGCATACAGTGGACTAGTACCAATATCCCCAAAAACCACCCCTAAAGCACCCAATGTCATTGCTGACATTTTTTGACGTCCAATCTCATGTGAACTCATCCATATCTCCTTGATATGAAATTATTATTCTTATTTAAAAAGTACTAACACCTATAGCCCACTATCATTGATCAAAATATAAAAATCAAGAGCATTAATAATCAATAAGATATTACTTCCTATAATAAGGGGGACTATAAACACATTTAGACTCCAAACTTTTTAAATAAGCTTCATGCTCAATTTCATTACGCTTATGCTTCTGTTTAGCGTGATACCAGTCCATTAGAAAACCGCCGATACCAATGATGATACTGACCTAGAAAGTGAGGTCGATTGAACCAATCCGACCTGAAGCAGCTCCTACCATATTTCCTCCATATGTTGCAGCTTTATTCGTCGCCAATGCTGTCGACTTATCAATAAATTGCTGATTATCTATCATGACCAATTTCTCCAAAATTTAAGCAATAAAAAAGCCTGCGAATGCAAGCTTGGTGTCAATATTGTTAACTTAAATAATAAAATCATCTCTATTTAATGGAAATTTACATCAAATATTTATATATCAATATATCCACTACAAACAAAAGTATTGAGATAATAATAAAAAATTCGCCACCCCCAACAAAAAAAACAATAATTGAAAGTAATATCAAAGCAATAGAATTTAAATCACTAATCTGTTAGCTTTAACGAAATTTTAACTTTAACCAAAAGAGCAATGGATAAATTACATTCAGCCGAAAGTATACGCGGTCTAGCTTGTATAGCAGTTGTTTTCTCACATCTATTCGGAACTTTCTATCCACAATTACATAATTTTTATGAATCAGCTTTACCAAAATTTCAGTTAGCAGAGACAATTTATAACTCACCTTTTACTTTTTTATACTCAGGCACTGGTGCTGTTTTTGTTTTCTTTGTATTAAGTGGTTATGTCTTAACCCTTTCATCATTGAAAACTACAGATTACAAAAAGCGTTTCTCAGTTTCTATCACAAAAAGATATCCGCGCTTAGCTATACCTGCCCTATTCTCTTGTTTGTTAATGTATTTAGTACTACAGGTCAATGTAGACGTTTCAAATATAGCTGAAGCAATGCAAAAGATGAAAATACAACCTAACTTTTTTGACGCGGTTTACAATGGCACCATTGGTGCATTTGCCACAGGAGATCAACGTTATAATCGAGCATTGTGGACTATGCGAATAGAGCTTATCGGTTCATTTATCATCTACATTGCTTGCTTGTTGCAATATAAACCTGCACTAAGACATCTGTTTTTATTAATTATTGCAGTAGTTTCTACTAAAATACCTGAACAAATACAACTAGGTTTCTATAGCTTTATTATTGGTCATTATTTTTATTTCTTTCGCAATAAAGTCCCTGAAATTATAAGTATTGGAATATTTGTACTTGGCCTATATTTCTGTGGAGCACATAATACTAGTACTAGCTATACTCTTTTTAGCAAAATATTAGGTGAAAAAACATATGAATACCTTAACTTTTTAGGGGGAATTCTTATTGTCTTAGCTGTATTAAAATCAAAAATTATCGACAAGATTCTGGATAAAAAACCATTAATATGGCTTGGTAAAGTTTCTTTTGCAATTTACCTAATACATATTTCAATTATTTATATTATATGTGTACCTATATTTAATCTATTAATGAATAATGGTTTTTCATTTGTATTTTCCTCACTGCTATCCAGCTTAATAACATTTATTGCAATTCTATTTTTCTCTAATTATTACAGCAAGTATGTAGATGATTTCGCTATAAACTTCTCAAGCAAATTTTCAAAATTCATCTTAGGACTACTTAGTAGAGCAACAAGAGTATTTGCTAAAAACTAAAAACAGGGCTCATAAAGAGCCCTGTTTTATAGGACACCAGTACAGAGCATATTCGTAAAGTTGACAGCTTCTTTGAAGTTTTTAAGCTTCCCAAGAAAAATTAGAAGATCCGAAAATCGTTCAAAAACTGGAGGCGCTGCTAGCTGGACACATCATGAGCATCTATAGAAATGCTAGCCTTAATCCACCTCCACGCGTTTTACATGATGGAGGTTTTATATATGCGGATCCTGCGCCAGAGTAATACGCGAATCATTTGCACGAAGGTATGAAATTGTTTGCTCAAGCAATAGATGAAATGTCGGAAAAAGATGGAGGGAATAATGGCTGAATTTATCGTAACGATTGAAGCGGATTCAGCACCTCAAATCGTTCTCGATCAAATGCTTCTTTGGCTATACTGTTACTGCCCTGAAGCTTGAAAAATGCAAACTCGTATCTGTTAATATATCCCTCAGATGAAACCATACGCACTAAATGCATTACCATCAATCAAGGTATAACGGCAAGCATATGTACAATCCAGATGCTGCTGATGCAATATTAAAAAATCGAAAGATCAGACGCGGAACCAAAAGAAAAAATTAATTATATGTCCGCTTTATGCGGGCTTAGTTTTATCCGTTAAATGTCTCAATCAGATCATTAGCATCAGGGTTACAGTAAATATTAACTAAAACTTCAATTTTCTTATGACCCGTGATTTTCGCTAAAACTTCAACTGGCATTTTTCTAATTCGCATCATTCGAGTAATCGCCTCATGACGAGTGTCATGAAAGTGAAAATCATGAAGTTCTATAAGTATTGTCCGTCTTTCCCGCATAAGTCGAAATGCATTTAGAGACTGAGGGATTACCTTTCATCCATCATGTTTTATCAAATCAAGTAATACTTTAGCATCTTCTGATAATGGTATATTTCTAGCCCCACCATTTTTTGAAGCTGGGATATAAATATGACCGTCATATATTTCATTCTTTTGCTGAGAAGTTCATTTCTACGCGTTGCTGTTTCAATAGCAAATAAAAAGCCCCAAGCCACATAATTTTCCGATAAGGCTGGAGTAATACCCCTTTTATATTCTAAGACTTTTAAAACTAAATCTATTTCAGAAGGATGAATACGTCTGTCACGAGCCTTTGTTTTTTGGTTTTGTAATTTGCATCCAAATATTTTCATTAATCAAAAATAGCTCTTTGTGTGCATAAGTAAACATAGCACTGTAATGAGAAATTTCTTTTAAGACGGTATTAGTACCAACTTCCGTCATACGTCGATTACGCCAGTTAGTTAAATCTTTTGAAGTAATATCATATATGGATTTTTGAGCAAGCGCCCCGAATTTCATTTCAAAATTCTTATACTGACCTTTAATCCATTCCGTTGAAGATTTGGATGGATTTAGCATTCCCACTTCCTGATAATATTTATTATTCAAATCACGGAACAGCAATTTTGGTTTTTCTTCACCATTTTCAATTTTTTTCTGAGCCTTTAACTCTAGCAGTTTGGGAGCAGCCCATTTTTCACATTCTTTTGCAGTATCACTAGGTGCAATAATAGCTTTTCCTTGTTGAGATACTATTATTGTGTATGTCTTCCCCCTTTTACACGGTGTTGGTATCTTCATGTTGTCACAGATGTCGCAGATGGTTTGGAAATATTGCCATATTTGCCAAAATTTCTAACTCTGCCAATTATTAAATGCGACAAATAGGCATAAAAAAGGGCTTACACGTTATGAAACGATGTAAACCCTTTATAAATCTTGGTAGGTATATCCAGACTCGAACTGGAGACCTCTACGATGTCAACGTAGCGCTCTAACCAACTGAGCTATACACCTAGAATGGAAAGCATAATATTCATTTTTCAAAAGCAAAACAAGAGATTTGCCATTGAAAAAAATACAAATGAGCAGACTTTAAGCAAACTTTTTTCATTTTCCAAAAAATAAAACGGTACATGGTTCAACCACATACCGTTTTGTTTAGCTGAATTTAACTCTCAATTTAACAAGGGCATTTCTTTAAAGTACCGCCTGCCGATGGATAACGCACATCAACACAATGACGATAGAAAGTCTTCGCATCCATAGGTGTTAAATCTGGATGATGGGCTTTCATATGCTCCAAATACGTTTGATAGTCCGGCACGCCTACCATAAGTCGGAAGCTTTGCTGCAAACGCTGCCACAAGGTTGCTATACGCGACCAGTTCTTTGGAGAAAGTAATAGCTCTTTTTGCGAGAGCACTGTCATTTTGATGATTTTCGCAATAATGACAGTTCCATTTTTTGCAAATTTAAAATTCATCTTTATTCTCCTCGAGTGGTAACCACTTCAGGATCGGCATATACCGCAGGTGCTTCATTTACAGTCGGAGTACGACTCGCTAAAGCACGGCGAACAATACCAATTGAGGCAATAATCATGACAATCGATACAATCATAAAGAAGCCACAAAGCGCAGCATTAATCTGATTCGACATCACAATGTTTTGCATCTCAGCAATAGTTTTGGCTGGTTTAATAATTTCACCGCGAGCAATCGCATCAGAGAACTTATGTGCTTGCGCCAAGAAACCAATTTTTGGGTTTTCGTGGAAAATCTTTTGCCAACCGGCAGTCATACAGGTCACGAACAAGAAAATAGTTGGGATAATCGTTACCCATACATATTTTTCTTTTTTCATTTTAAACAGAATGACTGTACCTAAAATGAGTGCCATAGAAGCCAGCATTTGGTTACCAACACCAAACAGAGGCCATAATGAATTAACGCCACCTAATGGGTCAATCACACCTTGATAGACGAAGAAGCCCCATCCACCAACTGCAACGGCTGTACCAACCAAATTACCAAAGAATGAACCTGATGCTTTAACCGCAGGAATAACAATACCTACCGTGTCTTGCACCATAAAACGACAAGCACGAGTACCGGCATCGACAGCAGTTAAAATAAACAATGCTTCAAACAAAATGGCAAAGTGATACCAAAATGCCATCATTTGGCGGCTATTAAAAATTTCAGAAATGATATGAGCCATACCAATAGCAAAAGTAGGCGCACCACCTGTACGTGAAAGAATAGAGCTTTCACCTACTTCTTGAGCCAACACAGTCAACATTTCTGGAGTAACGACGAAACCTAAGTTACGTACAGCTTCTGCCGCAGACTCTACAGTTGTTCCAAGTACTGCCGCTGGCGCATTAATCGCAAAATATACACCTGGGTCTAAAACTGTCGCACAGATCATGGCCATGATCCCGACAAAAGACTCCATAAGCATACCGCCGTAGCCAATCACACGAATATCAGCTTCGTTATCGACGAGTTTTGGTGTTGTACCACTTGATACAAGCGCATGGAAACCAGAAATAGCACCACAGGCAATGGTAATAAATAGGAATGGGAATAAACTACCTGAGAAAACTGGACCTGTACCATCAATGAAGTGAGTTACAGCAGGCATTTTCAATTCAGGTAATGCAATGATAATACCCACCGCTAAACCGAGAATCACCCCGATTTTAAGGAAGGTAGATAAATAATCACGCGGTGCTAACAACAACCAAACTGGTAATACCGATGCGATAAAACCATAAATGATGAGACACCAAGTGAGTTGTGTACCAGTTAAAGTGAAGAACTCACCCCAGTACGGGTCAGCTGCAACATGTCCACCATAGACAATTGCCAGCATCATTAAAACAAAACCAATAATTGAAACTTCGGCAATACGTCCCGGACGGATAAAACGCATATAAACGCCCATGAACAATGCAATTGGAATGGTTGCTGCAATACTAAATACACCCCACGGACTGTGTGCAAGTGCTTTCACAACCACCAACGCCAGTACTGCAAGGATAATAATCATTACCCCGAGTGCACCGAGCATTACCACAACACCAGCAAAAGAGCCAAGCTCCTGCTTTGCCATTTCACCAAGTGAACGACCATCACGGCGTGTCGATATAAATAAAACTAAAAAGTCTTGTACCGCACCTGCCAGAACCACACCAACCAGTAGCCAAATGGTTCCCGGTAAAAATCCCATTTGTGCTGCCAAAATTGGTCCGACTAGCGGCCCTGCTCCAGCAATTGCAGCAAAGTGGTGACCAAAAAGCACATATTTATTGGTGGGAACATAATCCAGACCATCGGCTAAACGATGTGCTGGGGTTAAACGTCTTGGGTTTAATTCAAATACTTTAGTTGCAATAAATAGACTATAAAATCGATATGCGATGCTATATACACATGCTGCAGCTAGTACAAGCCAAACCGCGTTAACATGTTCACCACGACTGAGTGCCAGCATCCCAAAAGAAATTGCACCTATAATTGCCACTAGGCTCCAGACCAGCTTGGAGGGAAGCGTAGATTTCGCTTGCATTGTGTCCATTCTTAACCTCTCAATAAATAACTACAGCATTTTTATATTGTTATGTACTGTTTCTCTTAATCCCTGTGACTCTACTCCTCCTTTTTCTTTTTTCCTCTTATACTTTCGCATAAAAAAAGGGATGATTTACATCATCCCTTCGATAATAGTGTATTTTTTAACTATTATGCACGCTCTAAATAATCGCCAGTACGAGTATCTACACGAACGCTTTCTTCTTGCTGAACAAATAACGGAACACGAACAACCGCACCTGTTTCAAGCTTAGCTGGTTTACCGCCACCGCCAGATGTATCACCACGTACGCCCGGATCAGTTTCAACGATTTTTAATACAACGAAGTTCGGTGGGCTTACTGTTAAAGGTACGCCGTTGAACAACATAATTGTACATTTTTCATTTGAATCGTCTTTTAACCATTTAGCAGCATCGCCCATTGCAACTTTGTCTGCAGCGATTTGCTCAAAAGATACAGGATCCATGAAGTTCCACATTTCACCATCGTTGTATAGGTATTCCATTTCAACTTCAACGATGTCAGCTGCTTCTAAAGAGTCACCTGATTTGAAAGTTTTTTCTAATACTTTACCGGTTTTAAGGTTACGTAATTTTACACGGTTGAACGCTTGACCTTTACCTGGTTTTACATATTCGTTTTCCATGATAGAACATGGGTTACCATCAAGCATAACCTTAAGGCCAGCTTTGAAATCATTTGTAGAATAATAGGCCATGAAAGGCACACTCCAAACTTAACAAGTCAACTATGCGATATAATGCGTTGTTGCATTATCTTAATCGTGTCAAATGATAAACTATTTATACCAAGAGCAAAACTGGCAATCACAACTCAGTGACCTTATTACTGATCCTTCTGAACTGCTAAGCCTACTCGAGTTATCCTCAGATCAGCTATTATCGGGTGCGATTCTAGCTTCTGAAAAGTTTAAATTACGTGTGCCTCGTGCGTTCGTCGGAAAAATGAACGCTAAAAACCCACTTGACCCGCTTTTACTACAGGTATTGCCTCATCATTTAGAACTTGAAGAACATCCTGAGTTTGTAACCGACCCTTTAGGTGAAGAAGCAGCTAACCAGTTACCGGGTGTATTACACAAATATAAATCACGTTTTTTACTGACTTTGACAGGTGCTTGCGCAGTTCATTGTCGTTACTGTTTCCGTCGTCACTTTCCCTATCAGGAAAATTTGCCAAAAAATGACGATTGGCTAAACATTAAAAACTATATTGAAGCGAATCCTGACATTAATGAAGTGATTTTAAGTGGCGGTGACCCACTTACTTTGTCTAACCGAAAATTAGCACTTTGGTTGGAACGTTTATCATCTCTCAAACAAGTGAAGATTCTGAGAATTCATTCACGTGTTCCAATTGTTATTCCAAACCGTATCGACGAACAGCTTATTTCTTTATTAAAAAACAGTAGGCTGCGTATTGTTCTGGTGGTACACTCGAACCATGCTTCTGAACTCGATGACTTTACTTGTTCAAAATTGTTGCAGTTATCTGACGAGCACATTACTGTACTTAATCAGGCGGTGTTGCTTAAAGGTGTTAATGATTCTGCCGAGACACTCGTTGATTTAAGTTATCGTTTATTTGAAGCTCGCGTTATGCCTTATTACTTACATGTTTTAGATAAAGTAAAAGGTGCACAACATTTTGATTTAATACCATCTGAAATAGATGCAATATATCAAGACGTGTTAGCGAGCCTACCGGGGTATTTGGTTCCTAAACTCGTCAGGGAAATTGCGGGCGAAAAGAATAAAACACCGCTTTTTGGGGCTACAACTTTTTGAGTTATATAATAAGTGATGATGAATAATGCACTTTCGGACATTTTTCACAATCAAACCGCACTTACTCGTGAACGGTTAAGCTTTTGTGAAGCCAATATTAAAGACCTTAATGAATGGGTTACTACCCTTTCTATTATGCAATTGGGTGATACCTCAAAGGCGTTATTTACAGCACTTTTGGAATTGAATGAATTAAATTGCAGTGAAACGCTTCGCTTCGATTTAATTCAAACACTTCACCCAACCATTAATAATGTTTTGGCGAGTCTAGAAAAAAACTTTTTTAACCAAGGTGTGATTAGTACAGACCGTAACGAGCACATTATTGAACTGGCAATGCTTCTACGTTGTTATTTTGCGAGTATTTATTTAAATATCGCAAGGACAAGCCACGGACAGCTACAAAGACAGAAGTTTTCTTTATTTTCATTTAAACAAAAGAAAAATTTGCAAACTGCGCGTATTTTGGCGACTTTCCATGCATTGCAGCAACTCACCAACCTTTTATATCAGCAGCACATGCTCTATAGCGAACCTGTCAAAGGTCAATGGTTAATTGCTCATGAACTTTATGAAACCGCAGTCCAATATAAATATCATTTAACCAATATTAATCATATTCAAGGCGTACAGCATCCTTTAGCCAATATTACGCAGGCATACGCTCAGCTTATTTTATTAGATATTTTTAATACCAATCAGATTCGTCAATCGGAAATTCAAGCGCTATTCCAGTGTAGTTTCGACTGGGCACGTATGATTCAGATTTTACCTAAAGATAGTGCTTTAACTAAGTATGTGGTCGACCCGACTAAAGACCACCCACCGGTATATAACAAAAAACAAAGCTCAAATTTCAATCCAAGCATTTTTATTAGCACTCAAGCGTTACTTGAGCATGTTACTGCCACCATGCATAAAAATGCTCAGTACATGTCTAAAAATGAAAAGATTTATTTAAGCCCTGCGTTAAAGTTTCACGTTCAAACCATTTTAGGCACGACCGCACAGCGCCGTCATGAACGTTATGAATATAATGCCGCTCTCCAAATTTGCTTCGGATTAACTACCGCACATTTTTATCTATCTAAAGCAAAGAACTTTGAAGAAACGCTACAACTCAACAATAACTATAATTTACAAAGTGAGTCGAAAGTTTTATCAAACCTAGAGAAAAAAGAGCAACAAACCAGCTCTTACCAACGCTTAAGCCGTGAAAGTAAAACCATTTATCAAACCACAGTGCTTGATATCAGTGTTAATGGCTATCGTATTAAATGGTCTGGTGAAGCTCCGAAAAACTTACGAACTGGCGAATATATTTTAGTTAAAGAAACATTGCATGGTCAGTGGCGTGGCGGTGTGATTCGCTGGATTAAACAATCAACAGAAAAAAGTTTGGAACTGGGTTTAGAAATTCTTTCACAAGCCATGTTCCCTTGTGCTGTACATATTCAGGCTGAGCGCCATACCCGTAATTATCACCCTGCACTATTACTACAAACTCAAAACTTAGAAGAAATACAAAACACGCTTATTTTACCGGGGTCTCAAATTTTTAGAGAGCAACAAACAATTCATTTACGATTGGGGACAGAAGAAATCAAAGTGTATCTACTCAAAGCACAACTCATTACTCAGAGTTTCATTCAATTTCAATTTGAACTTTTAAATGATCAGCAACAACATTTGCTTGATCAGTTCATGTTGAAAAAGAATAGTAACGCGAATAGTCAAGATTTATGGGAAGCATTAAAGTGAGAAACTCTTTACTATCTAAAAAGTTAAGACGTACTGAAATACGTTTACTCATTATTGATGATAACCAGTTACGTTATAACCAAATTTTAAATCTATTATCGGGGAATCAATATCAAGTTAATGCTTTATTACTTGATGATTTAAAAAGTTTTGAAAAGCAGCTCAATACATCATGGGATGTGATTATTTTTGGCCGCGCGTACGATTTGAAAATTGAACAAACTCTCTCCCTCGTTCAAGCGTCAGAACAGCCGCAGCTTCCAATTTTACTTTTGCAACCCGATGATTATCAAACACAGCAATACCAAAGCTATATTCAAAAAGGTATTTACGATGTAGTTCCATTAGAACCACTGGACTATTTCTACATCACACTTGTTCGAACCTTATCGTATAGCCGCCTTTTACAAACGGAACAACGTTTGTTAGCAGAGCTTGATACCATTCATAGTCATACGCAAACTCTAGTCGACAACAGCCATAAAGCAGTCGCTATTTTTCAAGAAGGCATACATATTAAGGCAAATCCTGAATACCTTAATCTTTTTGGCTTTAAGCAAGAAGAAGATATTATTGGTTTGCCAATTTTGGATGTCTTACAACCGAACGATTTAAATATTTTCAAACAACGATTTAAGAAAATTTCTTTAGGTCAGTTTGATCAAGCTCGTTTTGAAATTCAAAGTCAGCATCAGGCTATTTCTGGTAATAATGCTTTGAAACTGGAATTTATTCCAAGCCAAGAAGAAGATGCTGTACAACTGACCATCGATTATCAAGTTGATTTAAGCATTCCAGCAAACAGGTCTCCATCCGAAAAAAGTGTCGGATTAAGTACGGCTTGGCAACAAATCAATCGACATTTATCAACCCATCCTGCGCAAGCCAATGCTGTAGTATTATTTAAGCTCGCGCAATGCCCAGAACGCCTCTTTCAACAAGGTTGGCAGACCTTGGGACTATATTTCAATCAGCTTCATGGTTTTTTAAAAGATCATGCACAAATGCCAATTTTCCAAGTCGATTTGGGAACTTATGCTGGGATTTTACAAGCTGAAAATAGTTCAGTTTTAAATTCGCAGTTAACAAGTCTACAAACTTTGCAAAAAGAACACTTGTTAAAAGTGAATGAACAAAACTTCTCGGTACAGTTAAAGCTTGGCTATGCTCCGCTTAACCAACCACTCACTGAGATTTCTTTTAGCTCATTACTCAATGAAGCTGAAAAGCAGAATCTACCTCGAGTTACACCTCAACTTGAAATAGCACCTATTGAAGAAAAAATCGTTTCACCGACTGTTGAAACTGTTCCTCTAGATTTAACAATTGACCATTTCGAGGTGAGTTCTCAGTCATCTTTGCTACAGCAGTTAAAACAAAAACTTGCTAAAGGTGAGATACATCTGAAGTATCAGCAAGTGTATGACAAACATGATGAAGAAACTCATAACTATGAAGTGACGAGTGGCTTTATTGCTGATGAACAATGGCATGATTTAAACGACTTAGCTGACTTAAAAGAAGATGCTGAGCTTTCAATTCAAGTGGATCGCTGGATATTGGTTGAAGCATGTAAACAGCTTCACAATTTTATTGCTCAGTATCCTAAAGCAAGACTCATTATTAACCTGAATATTGATATTTTGCTGAAAGATAAATCATTCCCAGAGCTGATTTCAAAGCTGCTTACCATTATTGGTAGCAAACTTGAAAGTCCATTGATTTTACAGTTTTCAGAACAAGCACTTCAGCACTACCTTCCAACGGTTCAGCCATTGATTGGTCGTTTACGTCAACATGGTGCAGAAGTTTCAATTCGAGATTTTGCTTCTTCTATGCATAGTGATTCAATTTTACAGCAGCTTGATATTCAGCTTGTAAAATTACAGTCTAGCAAAACGGCTTTGTTAAGTTCAGATCAAGGTCTGAACAGCTTGCAAGAAAAGGTATTGAACTATCTGACTGTAAAACCAATTGGAATTTTATTGGCTAACTTAAATGATATGAACCTATTTGCAAATGCATGGAATGTGGAAGCACGTTTCTTACAAGGTGATTATTTCCAGAAAAAACTTGATCGCTTAACCGATGTACAAGACCAGTAATGGTCTTGTTATTTAAAAAATAAAAAACGGGCATAAGCCCGTTTTTTATTTCGTTCTGAAGTATTAACGCTTGATAGAGCGAGACATACCAGAGAAACGTTGTTTGAATTTGTCGATACGACCACCAGTATCTACATTCTTTTGTTTACCAGTGTAGAATGGGTGGCAAGCTGAACATACGTCAAGGTAAATAGTTTCTTTACCTAAAGCAGAACGAGTTTCGATTACGTTACCGCATGAGCAAGTTGCAACTAATTTTTCATATTTTGGGTGAATATCGGCGCGCATCGTCGATTACTCCTAATTGAAGAAAGGCTTAAGCTGTCATCGCAATTGATCACTCTCAATTAAATTGAGGAAAGCTTTTTCAAGCAGATCAACACCACAACAGACCATTCTTTTGGCCCACCGAAACCTCTAGGGTTAGAGCTAAGCACAACAAGTGGACAGTATTATACGCCATATAAATCTTTTTTGCGAATTAATCTTGGGATTTAGCCCAGTAATTTGCGATTACTCCACACACCATTAGCTGTATTTGGTGAAATATCATAATTGGCAAAACAATCATTCCTAACGGCTGACCAATAAATAAGATTTGTGCCATAGGTACGCCGCTTGCCAAGGTCTTTTTTGAACCACAGAAGAAAACTGTAATCTGATCGGCACGGCTAAAACCAAAAGCACGCGGTAAATACAGCGCAAGCAACATAATAATGGTGAGTAACACAGAACAAGCGAGCGCCAAAAGCAGTAAAGTTTTCCAGTTTACCTGATGCCAAAGTCCAGCAACTACTGCCCCACTAAACGCGCCGTAAACCACCATCAAAATTGAGCCTTGATCAAATGCTTTTACAATGCTTGGTACTTTTGCCATATATGGAAAAACGTAGGGACGAAGCAATTGGCCTAAAACAAATGGCACTAATAGCAACAGCGTAATTTCAATAATAGACGACGTAGGATCAAACCCGTGCTGACTTTGCCCTAAAATAAAAAAGCTGACTAAAACTGGCGTGATAAACATACCCACCAAGTTTGAGAAAGATGCACTACATACCGCCCCTGCCACATTTCCTTTTGCAACTGAAGTAAATGCAATAGAAGACTGAACAGTAGATGGCAAGAAGCACATAAACAGAAAGCCCCAATAGAGCTGCTGTCCTAATAAGGGTAAAAGAATAGGTTTAGCCAATAACCCCAGGGCAGGAAAAATAAAGAACGTAATTGCAAATACTAGTAAATGCATTTTCCAATGCAAAATACCTTCAATTACAGCCTCACGAGACAATTTAGCACCGTGCAGAAAAAATAAAATTGCTATCGCGACTGTAGTTAATGTATTGAAATACTGCGCAGCTTGACCACTGACTGGAAAAAACGTTGCTAGTAGTACCATGCCAACCAACAAAACTGTAAATCGATCAAGTGCCAAGAACTTCAGCATATTCACATCCTATGATTATTTTAGACAAATAAAAGCCCAGTTGATAAATTGACCATTTGGTCAGGTCTTCATCATACTGGGCTATAAAAATAAAGCTAGACTTTTAAGAGCTAAATCTTAAAGCACTTAAGTCATTTACTTAATTATTTCTGGCATCTGCATCTTGCTGAATGAGCTCGATTTTGTAGCCATCTGGATCTTCAACAAAGGCAATAACCGTAACACCACCCTTCATTGGGCCAGCTTCACGCACAACTTTACCGCCACGTGCTTTAATTTCTTCACATGCTTTGTAAGCGTCTTCGACACCAATTGCAATGTGACCATAAGCATTACCTAAATCATAACTTGATGTATCCCAGTTATGAGTAAGTTCAAGCACGGTATTATTTTCTTCATCGCCATAACCAACAAATGCCAGTGTAAAACGACCTTCTTCATAATCACGCTTACGAAGTAACTTCATTCCTAATACTTCGGTATAGAACTTTAAAGATTGTTCTAAATTGCCTACTCGCAACATTGTATGAAGCATTCGCATGTTTATTCACCTGCCTTTTCTGATTCATGTGTTTGATGATCTTTGAGTAGTTTTCCAACCCAAACCACTAAAATTAAGATTGGAATCCCGATCAGTGTGGTCATCAAAAAGAAGTTTGGGTACCCAATATTACTCACTATGGTACCCGAATATCCACCTAAAAGTTTTGGTGTAAGGGTCATGAGTGAACTAAAGATCGCATATTGAACAGCAGTAAATGACACACTGGTTAAACTCGAAAGGAATGCAATGAATGCTGCACCAGCAAGACCCGAAGCCATATTGTCTACAACAATTGCGAAGTAGAGCCATAGCGAACTGTAAGGCTTAATGACTTTACCGCTAATCTCAACTTCTTTACCTGACTGAGTGTCAATGTATGGTAGAGGCTCGATATTTACATCTAATTCAGCTTTTGGTGCAGAGTTTGAAGCGACTTCATATTGATGTGAAACTGATAATACTTTTTGGTTTCCTTCAACCACCGCAGCAGTTAATTGCTTGGTTGGTGATGACAATAATTTTTGCATATCAATTGCAGCGTTAAACACGCCTTTTTGATCTGTCATTTTTGCATCAAAGTTTTGCCCATCCAAACTCACTACAATCTTTTGGTTAGGTGACAAAGCCTTGCCAAAGTACTGACCACGAACAACAACACTTCCCTCAGAAGATTTAGCAGTAATTTGGTCACTTCCCATTAAAGGTAAAATCTGTATAGGTGAATGTTCAGCATGCGTTGTTACTAATGGTTGAACTCGGACTATGCTCTCTGCTTGTTGACCTTGCAAAGCATAGCCTGCTTTAACATCAATTTGTTTTGTGCCATCAAAAGTAGAACTTGGGACTTTAACTTTCCAATACCCTACTTCATCTGGCTGAGCTTTATAATGTTTGTCTCCCACTTGAACATCAACCATATCAAGCGGTTTGCCAGATTTTACTAAACCAATGAAAATGAGGTTAGTAGAACTAGCTAATACGGCACCAACAAACATCAGTTTCATGATGTTCATGCGCTGCGCTAGTAGGCCGCCTAAGAAGCCACCAACTAAGCTAAAGATAACCCCATAAACTTTTACTGCTTCGGCAATTTGTTCTTTGCTAAAGTTCAAATCTTGATAAAAGACGTTTGAAATTACACCCGCAATAATGTCTGAAATACGGAAGAAACCAATCAAAAATAAAAGCACTAACGCAAGTTTGACACCATAACGTTTAAAGAAATCAAGAATTGGAGCAATCCAAGTTTCTTTTGCCATTTGCTGGTTTACAACGCCCATTTTAACCAGTATGTAACCGACTAAAATGGCAGTACCTGTTGCGGTTAAAAATCTTAAAGCTTCTAAGCCAAATAAACTTGCACTATCTTGAATATTGCCAGCTTTTGAAATTGCCTCAGTAATTTGACCTGAATAAATATAAGTTAAAACAAACGAAATGACCGCTATAAAGAAGACTAAAACTAAACGGTAATAATCAGTAGTTTTATAGTTTTTATATACTCGACTAACTTGAGGTTCACGAACAAGTAAGGTTGTAATAATACCGACCGACATGACTGCTGCCATTGTTAAGTAGGTGGTTTTCCAAGCCTCGTAAATATAGTTACCTTTCGCTGTTCCTAAATGTGCAGCTAAAAACAATGCACCAGCACCAGCCACAATCATACCTATACGGTAACCCGCATTATAAGTAGATGCTAAAACCGTCTGCATTTCAGTTTCAGCTAACTCAATACGATAAGCATCAATCACGATATCTTGGGTTGCCGCCGAGAAGCCAAGTAAAACTGCACCTGCTGCCATTTGAACGAGATAACTATGACCTAAAGCTGGGTCGGCAAATGCCATCGTACAAATCGCAAGCACAATCAAACACTGTGCAATTAGCAACCAAGCACGTCTTCGGCCTAAAGCCTTAGTCAAGAACGGTACTGGCAACTCATCAATTAAGGGTGCCCAAACAAACTTAAAGGAATATCCCAAAGCTGCCCAACTGAAAAAAGTGACTGCACTTTTATCGATACCCGCTTCGCCTAGCCATAATGAAAGGCTAGAGAAAATCAATAAAATAGGTATTCCGGCAGAAAAACCCAGAAATAGCATAATTAATGCACGACGGTCTAAAAATGCTTTAAACGCCGAGACCCAACCAGAGGTTTGTGTGGTCATTCGTTTTTTATTTTCCATAAATTATAAATGTGCCTATTCAATCGCTTCTTACCATTCCTTTCAAGATTCTTTATGCAATCAAATTTGGTTTTGATGATAAAAACGGCAAGTTTGCTTGATATTTTATGCTAAACCTGTATACCTTTAACCCTCAACCTTCGTTTTCTTTTGCTGGATACCAACAGTGACACAAAAACTTGATCAAGTGACAACTTCAACTTTATCACTCGCTAAAACAAACACCACAAACGTCACAATAAATGCATTTCCTTCAGCTCTTGAGCAACCTGATATAAAAATGACTTTAGATAAAACAGCCTTAAAACCGGAACAACTTACCCATATTCCAGATTTTGAAAATATTCCAGCTTCAACAAAACGTATCAAACCACTCAATAATTTTTTAGGTCAAGACCGCGCTAAAGCGTCGGTAGAAGCGGGCATTTCTTTACCCTACTCAGGTTATAACATTTTTGCAGTAGGAACGGCAGGCTTAGGCAAACGCACCATGATTAAGCGTTTACTACAGCAACATGCCAAAACAATGCCAACCCCTGACGACTGGGTATATGTCTATAATTTTAAACACGCGCGTCAACCAATTGCCTTACGCTTCCCTGCTGGCCAAGGCACCAAGTTCCAACAAGCTCTTCATCAAGCTTGGCAAATTATTTTAAAACAGCTTGAACGTCGTTTTAGTGCCGAAACTTATCATAACCGTATTGAACGTATCCGTGAGGAAACCGGAGATGAACAACAACAAGCGCTGGTTGAGTTAACCAAAGAAGGCGAAGAGCTCGATTTAAAATTGATTTCTCGAAATGAGAAACATGGTTTTGTGCCTGTACAAGTAAAAGACGATCAGGTGCAAGAGCTCACTCAAACAGAAATTGATGCTTTAAATACGAAACAACGCGCTGAAATCGCGGCTAATGTTCGCTACATGGATAAAAAACTTGAGCGTCTTGGTTTGCATTTAGGCGATTTAGAAGATGATGCACGCGACAAAGTTTCTGTATTAAATCGAGATATTGCGACTCAAGTGGTTATGCCACGAATAGATTTAATTTTAAATAAATATGGCCAAGTGAAAGGCCTTGAAGATTATTTAAAACAATATGCTCAAGATGTAATTGATAATGTTGAACTCATTTTAGAGCAAGAAGAAGACGACTTTGCTCCTGCTATGTTCAATCGCGTACCAGCACGTTATCAAGCAAATGTGATTGTCTCAAATAAACCAAACAGTGGTGCTCCGGTTATTTTTGAAGATTTCCCAACGCACTACAACTTACTTGGTCACGTTGAGCAACTTACTCATAACGGCACAATTACCACAGATTTTACTCTCATTCGTCCTGGTGCTCTTCATCAAGCGAATGGTGGTTTTCTAATGCTTGAGGCAGAGCAATTACTTGAGCAACCTTATGCATGGCAAGGTTTAAAACGTGCCTTAAAATCAGGCCAACTCAAGCTCTCTTCTCTTGAACACATGTTGACGTTAACAGGCTCTATCTCGATTGAGCCTGCTGCGGTTCCACTGGATATTAAAGTGGTACTTATGGCAGAGCCTGAAATTTATTATGAAATTTTAGAAGTAGAACCAGAACTTGGCAGCGTATTTAAAATACGCGCAGATTTTACCGATACATTACAACGTAATGACGAAAATGAACAAGCTTACATGCAGTTAATTGCTGACTATGTTCAAGCCGACAAACTGCTTCCATTTGACCGTAGTGCTTTAGCTGCTTTACTTACCGACTCAAGCCGTCAAGCAGAAGATCAAAGCTCGCTATCGTTACATGCTTCAACTTTGGGTGACCTGATTCGTGAAGCACATCACCATGCTTTTAAAGCCAATGAAAAGCTTGTAACTGATCAGCACATTAACCTTGCGCTACAACATAGACAGTATCGCTTAGGCTATTTAAGAGAGCTTTATTGGCAGGATTTATCACGCGGAACCCAGCTAATCGAGACTTCTGGTCATCGTTTAGGTCAAATTAATGCCCTCTCCGTTATTCACTATGCAGATGTCGAGTTTGGTTTACCTTCACGTTTGACTGCATCAGTCTATCAAGGTGGCGGCGATATTCTTGATATCGAGCGTAGTGTAGAGCTTGGCGGTTCACTGCATGCTAAAGGCGTTTTACTTATGTCGAGTTTCTTGAAAGCTCACTTTGGTCGTGAACAGATTTTACATTTTTCTGCTGCGCTTGCATTTGAACAAAGCTATGGCCAAGTAGATGGCGATAGCGCCACGGTTGCCGAACTTTCTGCGTTAATTTCTGCAATTAGCCAAATTCCAATTGATCAATCATGGGCGATTACCGGTTCTATGAACCAGTTAGGTCAAGTTCAACCGATTGGCGGTGTAAATGCAAAAATTGAAGGCTTCTATGATGCTTGTAAATTACAAGGTTTAACGGGTAAACAAGGTGTCATTATTCCTCGTCAAAACATGCAGCATTTAATGCTACGCCAAGATGTAATTGATGCGGTACAAAGTGGTCAATTCCATATCCATGCGATTGATACGATTGATCAAGCACTTGAAATTTTAATGGCTCGCCCTGTTGGTACACTGGATAAGAAAGGTAGATACAGCAAACATTCAATTTACGCCGCTGTAATGGAACAGCTTGAATATTGGCAAGCGATTGAAGATGGCGAAGAAATTGAAGAGGAGCCAAAGAAGAAAAAGAAAAATAAGAAAAAAATTAAGAAGCACGAAGAGCTCACAGCAAATGATCTTCCACAGGAAACTCAGGAAGAAGTTGCGACTCTCAAGCAAAAATAATACTCATATAAAAAGGGCTTGTAATCACAAGCCCTTTTTATACATCAATTAAAAGTTAGCGAACGATCTGCATCGCTCGTCCACCAGCCAACTGACTAAAATATTGTTTAAGTGCTTCAACACAGCGTTGAATTTTCATTGGCTGTTGATCGTGTTTGGCAATCTCTGCATACAAAGTAAAAGCTGGTAGTTTCCAATCTGGTAAGATTTCAATTAAAGAACCAGCTTTCAATTCTTTTTGAGCATCTAAATATAAAATTCTAGCAATACCATGTCCTTGCTGACATAAGGCTTTAGCAACTTGCAAATTATTGCTTTGCAAACGGCTTGCCATTTCAATATGCAATTTTTCACCAGTTTTGGCATGTTGAAAATGAAAACTGCGTGATTCATTCATTGCATTGATTGAAAGCAACTCATGGTTGTTTAAATCGTTTGGATGCAAAATCGGGCTCGATTGATTCAGATAGCTGGGAGAAGCTACCAAAATCTGATCTACAAAAGCCATAGGAACGACAGAACTACTCTCTTCTACTGGTGTAGAACTCATACGCACTGCAACATCAATTCGTTCTTCAATGAGGTCAATATAACGATGACCTACTTCGAAATGAACAGATAAACCGCGATGAGCTGACATCCAATGAGATAGAGCAGGAATAATGTGCTGAACCGCTAAGTCTGGTGTGCTTGCAATCCGCAAATCTCCAATCAAATCATCTCGCAATTCATTGATTCTGATTTTGCCTCTTTCTGCAGCTGCCAACATTTCTTGACAACTTGAAAAAAAAGCCTGTCCGGCCTCTGTCAAACTAAGTTTCCGAGTAGAACGGTGTAATAAAATCACATCCATTTCATGCTCAAGAGAACGTATTTGCTGACTTACAGCACTTGTTGTAATGCCTAATTCACGTGCCGCACCACTAAATGAACTTTTTTCAACCACACAAGCAAAAACACCCATCGCACGAAGCTGATCTAACATAGGTTTCCTCAAATCTAATTTTAAATTTATAAAAAATGCTTATTGTTGTAATGAAAGCAACCAATTACATTATACGAGGAAACCTATATTTATTGCATTAGCTAATTAGGTAAAAGATTTGCTGGGTTGATTGGTTTACCATCAAGGCGAATTTGGAACTCAAGCATAACTCTCGACGCACCTGAAGAGCCCATTTCTGCAATCTTTTGACCTGCGGTTACATTGTCTCCACTCTTCACCATCATCTTGCTATTGTGGGCATACGCACTGATATAGCCATCAATATGTTTAATTAAAACTAAATTACCATATTCTTTTAAGCCATCGGCTGCGTATACGACTTGACCATCTGCTGCCGCATAAATTGGATCACCTTGATTACCACCATAACGAATTCCTTTGACATTATTCGCCAAATTAAACCCTTGAATCACTGGTCCGTTATTTGGTTTGACCCAACGTAAGCTTGAACTTGGAATAGCAGTTCCCACTGTTGTATTGGTGGTTGGTGCAACTGTTCGTGGCGGGGTTGTTGTTGGTGCCGTTGTTGTCGTAGTCGGTAATGCTATTGTTTGGCGCTTAATTGGTTCAGGTTGCGCCATGACTTGTGTCGACACAGTTCTTGATGAAGAAGATTTTTTTAATCGTAATGATTGATTAACATAAATACGATACGGTGGAGCAATGCCATTCATTTCAGCAATACTGACATAGTCCAGACCGTAACGCATTGCAATACCACTTAAAGTATCGCCCGAACGAACTGTATAATAGTTAGGAGCCGTCGCATAGCGAGAACTATTATTAATTTGTGGTCTAGAAGCACATCCTGCCATTGCAACAGTAAAACCCACAGCTAAAGACAACATCATAATTTTCATTATTTTGTCTCTTTGAATATGCAATCTGCTTTGTTGCTCAGTTAAATGCATCGATCTCCCTCACTAAATGCTACAAATCATTTCGGCTAAGAGTACCAAAAAAGTAAGAGGAAACATGTTCCTCTTTTTCTTTATTCACAAAGTTATAACATTCGACCTAGATTATTCGCCCAAACTGGCCTGTAAATCCTCTAATACCGCATAGTTTGTTGCATCCATCTGAATTGGAGTTACACTCACAAAACCATTTGCAACTGCAAAAAAGTCAGATTGAATCTGGCTAGCAATACGCTGTGGGTCAGTAACGGCCTCACCTGCTAGACCAATCCAATAAACCTGTCTTCCTCTTGGGTCGACATGACTGGTGATTGGTTTAGATTGAGCACGGCGGCCTTGATAGGTAATTTGAGTCCCTTTAAGCTGCGGCACATCTGGAATATTAATATTAAAAATATGTCGCGGCGGTAGCGCGGGTAAACCTTTGGCAATAAAGTCATGCACCCACTTGGCTGCTTGAGCATAATCATCTTTATGATTGTATGAACGTACATCCGACCCAGCTAAAGAAACCGCAATTGCAGGTTGTTTCATTAAGCGGCCTTCAAACGCAGCACCGACTGTTCCCGAGTACAGAACATCGTCACCTAGGTTTGCGCCACTATTGATTCCACTCACGACCAAGTCAAATTCGAAATCGAATAGTCCATTCATAGATAAATAAACGCAATCCGCTGGTGTTCCATTCACAGCCCACACATCTTCGGCAATTTGAATAGGACGTAAAGGACGATCAAGTGTTAACGCACTTGAAAAACCACTTCTCTCACTTTCTGGAGCAACCACGACAACACGGCCTAATGGTTTTAACGCTTCAGCTAAAGCTTGTATACCTGGTGCAAAGACACCGTCATCATTCGCAATTAAAATATTCACTAAAAATCTTTCTCGACAAATAAACCCGAAGGTTTTCTCAATTGAATTATTTGTTGAATTATATATATTTATGCCTCCATAGCATTATAAAATTGTGAAAAAATGAAAACTTTCGCTCCTTTTTTTCAAGTATTGGGGATCAGTATCACACTGTGTACACAGACGGTTTTTGCTGATGAGGGTATCTCGACACAAGAAGCTGATAGCTTAATTAAAGATGACATTGCATCTACTCAAGTTTTACAAGAAATTTGCCCGACTTTTGTTGGTGCAAATAAAAATCTTGAAACCAATACTAAAAAGATTATTGCAATGTACCTTGGCGGTTATTCCAATAAATCAATCACCTTCTCTGCACTTCAAAATGATTCAGAATATAAAACACTGCTAGACGAAGCTCGTCAGGCTGCAAAAGAAATGGATCACCATGAACAACATGAGCTTTGTGAAGAAGTGGTAAATTACAAAGACTAAGCCTATTTCACTCGATATGCTTTTCTTTAAAAGGTTTTCTGTTGATGTAAAGCAGAAAACCTACATAACAATACATTTTTTCCATTTTTTTAGCCCTTAAATTGTTTAAGCTATCGGCATATTTCAAATTTTTGTTTCAGGTTATACATGTTTATGAAAAAAAGCTTAGTTCAATCTCTTTCTGTTGTTTTACTTATGACAATGGCAACAGTGGGTTATGCTGCTGACAAGAAAAAACCAACTGAAAATGAAAATGTTGTTGAAGTTACCCCAAATAAAGGCACTACACCGGAAGAGTTGGCAGCAATTCAGGTACTTTCTGAAATTTGCCCAAGTTTGATTGGCAAAAAAGATGCAGAATTTGCTCAAGGTTATGAACGTCTTGTAAAAGACTATTTGCCAAATGAAGCAGACCCAGTTGCAGCTTTAGAAAAACGTACAAAAGACAAAAGTTTCAAAAAAGTCTTAAAAGAAGCGCGTAATGATGCAAAAGCTGCTGGTAACGAGCAAAATACGTTAGTTTGTCAAGACGTAAAAGCTTATCAATCGCAAAACTAAATTAGTTAAAAACTCTCTAGTTACAATACTGTTCGAAAAAGCCGACTTCCCCCATAGAAGTCGGCTTTGCTTTGTCCTAAAATGCTAGGTTCTTCTGCTTCATACAAGATATTGGAATTACCTAGAATGACTCGAAAAAGCGCTATTGCTGCACTCCTCCTCTTACCAAGTTTTTCTTATGCAGCAACTGTCTTATCAGCTCCGCCAGAATTAAATAATAAGTCTTATGTATTAATGGATTACGAGACAGGACAAATTCTTGCTTCTAAAAATGAAAATGAAAAGCTTGCTCCTGCTTCTATGACTAAAATGATGACAAGCTACATCATTGAACAAAAACTATTAAAAGGTGAACTTACCGAGAATGAAAAGGTTCGTATGAACGAATCTGCTTGGTGTAAAGGCAGTAGTTCCGAATCATGTATGTATGTTCCATTAAATGGTACAGCAACTGTTTTAGAGATGCTTCGAGGTATTATCATCCAGTCTGGTAATGACGCATCAAAAGCAATGGCTGAGCATATTGCTGGAAATGAAGGTACTTTTGCTCACCTGATGAATCAGGAAGCAAAACGTATTGGTATGACGAATACCCAATTTATGAACTCTACGGGCTTACCTGCAGAAGGTCATTATTCAACTGCAAAAGATATGGCAGTTTTAGCTCAACATATTATTAAAGATAGCTCAAGATACTATCCAATTTACTCTGAGAAAGAGTTTACATTTAACGGTATCAAACAAGGTAACCGTAATGCTTTACTTTACACAGACCCAAGCGTTGATGGCCTAAAAACAGGTCATACCGATGAAGCGGGTTATTGCTTAACAACTTCGAGTAAGCGCGGTCCAATGCGTTTAATCTCAGTTATCTTTGGTACAAATAGCGTTAATGAACGTGCAAACCAAACACGTGCATTGTTGTCTTGGGGTTTTGCAAACTTTGAAACTGCAAATGTTCAACCTGCAAATCAAGTTCTTGCGAAAGCTAAAGTATGGTTTGGTAAAGAAAATGAAGTTCAAATTGGTTTAGCAGAGAACTTTAACGTTACTATGCCTAAAGGCAAAGCAGGCGGTATAAAAACTCAATTGGTTGTTCAACCAAATTTAAATGCGCCTCTTCAAAAAGGCCAAGTGGTTGGTAAACTTGTTGCAAGTTTAGATGGTAAGGTCATTGCTGAAAAACCGTTAGTTGCATTAAAACCTGTTGAAGAAGCAGGCTTCTTTGCACGTATGATCGACCATATTAAACAATTCTTTAGCAACTTATTCTAATTTTAGAGTAGTTGGATTAAGCACTCATGCTATTAGCTTGAGTGCTTTTTTATTTTATAATTTGATTAAATTTTATTTTGATACTTCTTATGACAAAAAACATCCGTCCCTATTTAGATCATCATCCACAAATTGATCCAAGCTGTTACATTGATGATATGTCAGTGGTTGTTGGTGATGTTAAATTGGCCGAAAATGTTTCAGTTTGGCCTTTTGCAGTCATTCGCGGAGATGTAAATAGCATTCAAATTGGTAAAAACAGTAATGTACAAGATCATTGTATGTTACATGTCAGCCATAAAAATGATGCAAAACCCAATGGTTCCCCGCTTATTATTGGTGAAGATGTGACTGTAGGTCATCATGTTACTTTACATGGCTGTACCATTGGTAACCGCGTACTAGTTGGTATCAATACCGTTATTTTAGATGATGTTGTTATTGAAGATGACGTGATGATTGGTGCAGGCAGTTTAGTTCCACCTCGTAAAGTCTTAAAAAGTGGTTATTTATATGTTGGAAGCCCTGTACAGCAAGTACGTCCTCTAACTGAAAAAGAATTGGCATTTTTACCTTATTCAGCAAGACATTATGTAAAAGTGCAAAACAACCATAAAGATACCCAAACAAATTAAAATGTACTGAGTTTTTTCAAACGATAGCGTTTTACATTCCTCTATCGTTTGTAAGATCACCGTAGCCAAAAACCCCTAAATTTCGTATCATACGACTTTTAAATTCATGGTGCTTTTTTATGGCCGCATGGACTCCTCATGTCACTGTCGCTACAGTCGTAGAAAAAGATGGACGCTATCTTTTTGTTGAAGAACATAGCGAAGGTTTTGTACACACAGTGTTTAATCAACCTGCTGGTCATGTGGAATGTGGTGAAACGCTAATAGAAGCTGCCATTCGTGAAACTCTTGAAGAAACGGGTCATCATGTTGAGATAGATGCTTTACTTGGCATTTATACATATACCCCACCCATGTTTCCGGACCGGACTTACTATCGCTTCTGCTTTTTAGCGCACGTCACTCATGTCGAAAGCGATCCTAAACTTGATACAGGTATTGTTTCTGCTGTCTGGATGACTCTAGATGAGCTTCAAGAATCTGCCCGTGCTCGTAGCCCTTTGGTGATTAAAGCCCTTGAAGATGCTATAAAAGGTCACCATTATCCTTTAGCTCTTATTTATGAGCACCCTTTCTCTCCCTCATTAACTTCACATTTGGATGCCTAGTCCTATGCAACAACGTGTCATCGTCGGTATGTCTGGTGGCGTAGATTCATCTGTTTCTGCGGCGCTTTTACTTCAACAGGGTTATCAAGTTGAAGGCCTTTTCATGAAAAACTGGGAGGAAGATGACGGCACGGAATACTGTACAGCAATGGAAGATTTAGCCGATGCTCAAGCAGTAGCTGACAAAATAGGTATTAAACTCCATACCGCAAACTTTGCTATGGAATATTGGGATCGTGTATTTGAACTTTTCCTAGCTGAATATGCCGCGGGCCGAACCCCAAACCCAGATATCTTATGTAATAAAGAAATTAAGTTCCGTGCATTTTTAGACCATGCCATGACTTTAGGCGCAGATTTTATTGCAACAGGTCATTATGCTCGTCGTGCTGAAACTGCTTATAACTCTAAAGGTGAAGCATATGCACCTTTATTACGTGGTTTAGATAACAACAAAGACCAAACTTATTTCTTGCATGCAGTGCATGGCCGTGAAATTAATAAAACCCTATTCCCCGTTGGTGAAATTGAAAAGCCAGAAGTGCGTAGAATTGCCGAAGAACTGGACTTAGCAACGGCGAAGAAAAAAGATTCAACTGGTATATGCTTTATCGGCGAACGCCGCTTTAATGACTTCCTTAAACAATATTTACCCGCTCAACCAGGTAAAATCGTGCTGGATAACGGTAAAGAAGTTGGTGAACATCACGGTCTGATGTACTATACGCTCGGTCAGCGTGGCGGTATTGGTCTTGGTGGACTAAAAGGTGCAGCAGAAGGTGCATGGTTTGTACTTCATAAAGACCTTGCCAACAACCGATTAGTTGTAGGTCAAGGACATGAACACCCACTTATGCAAAGTACACAGCTTTGGAGTGAGTCAATTGACTGGGTAGCTGGAGAACAACATATTCCGACTGAAGGACTACGTTGTACTGCCAAAACACGCTATCGCCAACCTGATCAGGCTTGCACAGTGTTTATTGATGAAAATAGTGAACACGGTATTCGTGTTGAGTTTGATGAACCTCAACGCGCAGTCACACCTGGCCAAAGTGTTGTATTTTATTCGGATGAAGTTTGCTTAGGCGGGGGTGTGATTCACCATACAAATGCCCCTACACCAGATTTTATTTAAGGGAATGGATGGCATGGTGGAGTTACCCTTTCAACAATCACAAGCCTTGAATGTTCGCCAAAACCGTGCCCTTGCTTTGGCTGGGGTATTCCAAGCGACCCAGCTTACGCATATGACTGCCATGACTGGACAACAAAGTATTGGTGAAAGCGGTAATTTCTATTTTGAGTTATTAATAAAGGCGAGTTTAAATATTCGCCCTACAATAAATAATAATAATGTTCAGACTTTAGATTTTTTTAATCAACTGGCTGATATTTCATTAGGTCTTAAGACACTCGAAAATTGTATTACTCAGCCTTTTACCAATGCGCCTAAATCTCGTTTGCCTAAAATGCGTAGTGCAAAACTTCCCATGTCTTATGCGATGTCACTTTTGCAATTAGAAAAAAAGGTCTATAGCAATCCTGAATATGTAGCGATTATTGAAAAAGCACAGCAGAAAATTTTAAAACAGCTTTCTTTTTTCGATAATAACTATTTACACCCAAGTATTTTAGCCAATTTGGCGCAAACCTATGTAGATACCGCTGGGCAAATTAATCCACGTATTCTTGTTCGTGGTAATGCTGAGGCATTTAAAGATACCAACCATACTAACCGTATTCGTGCTTGTCTGTTTACAGGGCTTCAAATGGCCCATTTATGGCGACAACTCGGCGGTAGTTCATGGAACATGATTTTTAGCAAACGTAAATTGCTACAGGATATTCAAGCACTTGCTCGTTTACAGTACCAAGTTATCTAACGCTGTAACGAGATTATTTTTGTTTTATGTTTATTCCAGCATTAAGGAATCGTTATGAACGCTTTAACCGCACTATCACCATTAGATGGACGTTATGCCAGCAAATGTGATGCGCTACGCCCTTTTCTTTCTGAGTTTGGTTTAATTCATGCTCGTGTCACTGTAGAAGTGCGTTGGTTACAAGCGCTTTCTAACCGTCCAGAAATTATTGAAGTTGCTCCTTTCTCAGCTGAAACAAATGCAGCTTTAGATGCAATCGTAAGCAACTTCTCTGAAGAAGATGCGAATCGCATTAAAGAAATTGAGCGTACAACTAACCATGACGTAAAAGCAGTTGAATATTTCTTGAAAGAGAAAATTGCTGGTATTTCTGAATTACAAAATGCTGGTGAGTTTATTCACTTCGCTTGTACATCAGAAGACATCAACAACTTGTCTCATGCGCTTATGCTTAAAAACGGTCGTGAAGTTTTAGTATCAAGCATGAAGCAAATTTTAAATGCAATTTCTGCTTTAGCAACAACTCATGCTGAACAACCTATGTTGTCTCGTACACATGGTCAAACTGCTAGCCCAACAACTTTGGGTAAAGAAATGGCAAACGTTGCATATCGTTTAGCTCGTCAAATCAAACAGTTTGAAAATGTTGAGTTATTAGGCAAAATCAATGGTGCGGTAGGTAACTACAATGCTCACCTTTCTGCTTATCCAGATGTTGACTGGGCTGCTCATGCACAAGCTTTTGTTGAATCTTTGGGTTTAACATTTAACCCATACACAACTCAAATCGAGCCACACGACTACATGGCTGAGTTGTTTGATGCATTACGTCGTTACAATACAATTTTGATCGACTTTAACCGCGACGTATGGGGTTATATTTCTTTAGGTTACTTCAAGCAAAAACTTAAAGAAGGCGAAGTTGGTTCTTCAACTATGCCACACAAAGTTAACCCAATTGACTTTGAAAACTCTGAAGGTAACTTAGGTATTGCAAATGCAGTGTTGGCTCACTTAGGCGAAAAATTACCAATTTCTCGCTGGCAGCGTGACTTAACTGACTCAACTGTACTTCGTAACATGGGTGTTGGTTTTGCTCAAAGCTTAATTGCTTTTGATGCTTGCTTAAAAGGTGTTGGTAAACTTGAGCTTAATGCAAATCGTTTAAATGAAGATCTTGACCAAGCTCAAGAAGTTCTTGCAGAGCCAATTCAAACAGTTATGCGTCGTTACAACATTGAAAAACCATATGAGAAGTTAAAAGCTTTAACTCGTGGTCAAGCAATGACTCGCGACATGATGGTTGATTTCGTAAATGGTAACGAACTTGCTCAAGTACCAAGCGAAGAGCGCGCTCGTTTAGCTGAGCTTACTCCTGCAACTTATACAGGTAACGCAGCTGAACAAGCAAAACAAATTAATGACTTAATTAGTAAAATCTAATTAAAAAGTTAATCAAAAGCGAAGCCTAGGCTTCGCTTTTTTATTACACTTATACCCATCAAAATAAAGTTTTCCATAAAATGATCGAAAAAAAATTTCAACTTAAACACTATATTGCAATCAGCCTGCTTTTGATTGCCATTATTGTTTCAGGTATCAATCCTCTAGAGTTTGAAGCTTACTTACTTCATCAATCCGGCACTGTTTTAATGCTGATTTTACTTTTTATTATTTTCAAAAAAATTGGTCTCGATTTTTTAAGTTTTTGTTTTTATTTACTGTTTCTTTTAATCCACGTAATTGGTGCTCATTATCTGTATTCATACGTTCCGTATAACAACTGGATTCAGCACATCTTTCATTTTAATTTAGATGAATACATGGGTTGGTCTCGCAATATGTATGATCGACTTGTGCACTTTTCATATGGTGCTTTGCTCTACCCTCTTATTTATCGCGTTTTTCAAGTTTGGTTGCCGACTGCACGTCCGTTTTCCCTATTTTTACTTGTAGTTCAATTCGTGATGGCATCGAGTGTTTTTTATGAACTGATCGAATGGCTCATTGCTATTGGCTTATCACCTGAACAAGCTGAAAATTATAATGGGCAACAAGGCGACATGTGGGATGCCCATAAAGACATGTTACTCGCCACAATTGGATCAATTGTTTATGGAGTTATTACTCTTATAACAACACCGAAAATCAAAAATTAGCCATAAATAAAAAGCGCTCATTGAGCGCTTTTATATTTTACATAGAGTCTTTTAAACAACTGGATAAGTCTGTTCTAAAATATTTTGCAAAGGTGAAGAAGTCGTATTTGGTAAAATTTGATCAAGATTTGTTGTCTGGTTAACTGAAGTATTTACATCAGTTTGTTCAGGTGCTTGTGTAGGCTTTAATGCTGTCGATGCTAAAAGCTTTGCCACTGGATCTGAGTCACTCGCAGAAGAACTTTTCAATAAATCATCTATAGAAACAGTTTTCTGCTGGGTATTGGTCTCAGGTGTTGTATTTTGTGCGACTTTTAAAGTACTCAGTCCAACACTATCTGCCAAAGCTGGTTCATGTGTACCTAACGTATCTACTGAGGCATCAGCTAAACTTGCAGTTTTCGGTGCAACTACATAAAAGATAAATGGAGAGCTTGCTTCACTCGTAAGCCCTGCCGCATCAGTTTGAGTCAAAGTAATGCTATGCTTACCCAAAGCTAAGTCTTTATCAAATGTAAATGTCCATGATTTACCAGTTGATACAGTCACTACTCCAATTGCAATACCATTATCATAAATCGTAAGCGTCGCATTTGCCTCGCCTGAACCTGTAAGTTTTGGTCTAGCATCATCCGTTTCTGAGCCAGATCCAATAGTGCCTTTTACATCACCGACATCATCTTCTGCGCTATTTAATATAGGTTTTGTTGGAGGAATAGTATCTTTCGTACCCACAATATCGAAGCTTTCAGATCGGTTTCCAGCGTTATCGATGGCTGAAACAGAACCATGATTGTTATCAGTTAATGCTGGTGAAATGCTAATAGTAAATTTTCCATTCGCATCTGCTGTTCCACTACCAATGACCTTACCTGTCACATCTTTTATTTCAATTTTGGCATTTGCTTCGGCTGTACCAGTTACCGAATTACCCTCTGCATTAATTTGAGCAGTTGGTTTATCAGGAGCAATCGAATCAAAACCTGGTTTAATTTCGACAGGCTTAGACGCATTACCAGCTGCATCTTCAACAACTACTGTCCCTTTTTGAGACTCTTTTAAAGCAGGCGACAGCGTAATTTGAAACTCACCTTGGGCATCCGCCATGCCAGTTCCAATGACTTTGCCATCTACATCTTTAATTTGAACTTTTGCATTTGCTTCGGTTTTACCATGTATTACCGACCCTTCTTTGTTAACTTCAACAAAAGGTGAAGCTGGTGGTACAGTGTCTTTACCCGCAATAATTTTAACTTCTTCAGATTTATTACCAGCAGCATCTTCGGCAACTACTTTGCCTCCGGCTTCACTAGTTAATGGTGGAGTAAGTTTTAAAGAATAAATACCATCTTTATTTGCAAAAACAGTTCCTAATACTTTGCCAGTGGCATCATAAACTGTGATTTTTGCATTTGCTTCAGCCTTACCAGTTACCAATGTTCCATCATCGTTCAATTGGGCCTGTGGAGCATCTGGGGCAATTGTATCTTTTGTTCCTGTTACAACAGTCGCTTTTGAATTATTTCCAGCTCCATCCTGAGCAATAACATTTAATTTATCACCATTCACGAGTGGCTTATCTAATTTAATCGTGTAGTTACCACTTACATCTGCAACACCTGATGCAACCGTATTGCCTGCGGCATCTTTAAGATAGATTTTTGCATTCGCTTCAGTTTTACCAGTCACTGTCACGGTATCATCAGCAAGCGTAGCTGTAGGAGCAGCAGGTGCGATTAAATCAGGCGCACTTGATGAATCCTCCTTATCATCTTTCTTAAAAGCCCAAAGATATAGTCCTTCCGCAGCTAAAACTGCTAGACCTGCTTTAAGTACGCTTCCCATTGAAAAACTTGGATCACTATCAACCGCGATGTTTGCAGCGGCTGGACTAGTACTGCCGTAACCTAAATCTGTAACGTGATTTAAGCCTTTATAGTCGATTACTTTACCTTGGGCATCGAATTGTGCTTCAACAAATTTTCCATGTTCAGTCGGAAAAACAAGTGAATGCTCTGTTGTATTTGTTGCTTCGTTAAAGAAATTTTCTAAGACAATTGTCTCGCCATTCTTTAAGTGAATGACTAGGCGCCCACCCTGTTTTTCCATCGATGCAATATCTTTTTGACTGATACCAATTTGAATGATCGTAGGTTGATTCAAAATTACTTTATTGAGCTGACCATCTTGCAGAACGTCCAAACCCTTTTTTGATGCTACAATTATTCTTGTCATTATTTCCTATCCTGAATTTCAGTTATATTTTTAAATGTTTAACTTTTTAAATGAGTCATCTAAAAGCTATTTTATTGTTGCCTAAAATATCAAAATCACTTACTCATCACAATTCAATAAGTATATTTATCAATAATATTTTTTTACTTTCCATTCAAAATATAACTAAACAGGACAGACATAAAACGTATATATTACATTCCTAAGTAAAAGTAGCTAAATCCACCTATAAGGACTAAAACAAATAAAGCCATATAATTCGTTATTTTCTTATCAGCAAGTGTCATCTTAAGCATAGTCCAACCCTGAAAGCGTTTCGCAAGTATGCTATTTAAAACAAGTGTCGAAAGATGCACGATAACCAAAGCTAAAAATAAGTTTGCGAAAAATGAATGTAAGTCTCTCAAAGAATAAGTAAAGTGCTCTGTTCCGTATCCAAGTGCTACAACAACAGGAATGAGTATGAAAATAAATACAATCGAAGCTTGAAATAGTCCAATGCTGAACAGTTGAATTGAATTTTTCGAAAAAATACTTGCTGCATTTGCATGACTAAATGATTTTTTAATTGCATTGAATGCCATACTGCTCCGCTTTTTTATGCCAAATGGTGCGCTATTTGAAACACGCGGACTTAAAAAATGCCAAATAACTCGTATGGTAATACTGATGAGAAGTATATAACCAAACATCATATGCACTTGATGTAGGTCTTCATTATCGCCTGTAAAGTAAGCTCCAGTAAAAGCAATCATAATAATGATGTGTAAAATTCTTATGAGAATATCAATATGCGACAAAGTCTTTGACATCACAAAACTCAAAACTTAGGAATTAACTCCTACTTTGGCAATTGAAACTTAAACAAATATTAAGCAGATTCTTTTAATCATCGATATAAAAAGAGCACCCATTAAGGTGCTCTTTCTTTTATAAATATCTTAATTAAAATTTTGTATCACGCATTTGAACTAGCGTTGAATTCGCTTTTGCCAAAGTGTCTGCAACTTTATTCATTACCGCCGGAATCAGGCTATCCGCCATTTGAGCAGCTTGTAAACCCAACTTTTCACCCAAAGTTGCCTTTTTACGTGTGTTGATCACATAGACATCATGCTGAGGTAATAAAGCTAATAAATACTCATCAGATGTTTCTAGTTTATCTACAAGGTTTAAATCAAGCGCATCTTGTCCATACCAATGCTCGCCTGTAGCAACTTTGTCTACATTCAGCTGTGGACGATACTTCTCTACAAAGTGCTTAAATAAGACATGCGTTTGTTGTAGCTCTTCTTCAAACTTAGCTTTCCCTTCAGGCGTATTTTCACCAAACATGGTCACAGTACGCTTATATTGCCCTGCTGTATAAAGTTCGAAGTCAACGTTATGCTGTTTTAAAAGACGATTGAAATTTGGAACCTGAGCAACTACACCAATAGAGCCAACAACAGCAAATGGTGCAGAAATAATTTCATTGGCAATACAAGCCATCATATAGCCGCCACTTGCAGCAACCTTGTCGACACAAATTGTTAAATGAAAACCTGCGTCACGCAAACGAACCAACTGAGCTGCTGCCAGTCCATAACCATGAACCATACCACCAGGACTTTCAAGGCGTACCACAACACGGTCGCGTCCGGCTTTAGCCGTTGCTAAAATAAGTGTGATTTCTTCACGAAGATTTTCAACCGCAGATGCCTGAATATCACCTTTAAAATCTAAAACAAAAATTTTCTGATTGTTCTTACGGCGGATTTTAGCTTCTTTCGCAAGTTGTTGAGCTAATTGTAAAAGCTCTAAACGACTTGCTGTAGTTTGTGCAATTTTTTTTCTCTGTTCATTTACACGTGCATTTAAATGGCTGACACGTATTTCCGCAGGGAGTTTAGGCAAATGGAATAACATAAAATTCTATGCTCATAAGTTTGTCTTTATAGCCTTAAGATGTGGTTCTTTTGATTAAAATTCAATAGCGATTTTGCAAAATAGATTCATTTTCATTTATTAAATAAAAAAAAGAGCACAAGGCTCTTTTTCTTTCACAGCTATAAATTAACCGAAACGTCCAGTAATGTACGCTTCTGTCAATTGATGGTCAGGTTGCGTGAATACTTTTTCTGTAGAGTTTACTTCGATCAGATCACCTAAATGGAAGTAAGCTGTACGGTCTGAAACACGTGCTGCTTGTTGCATTGAGTGCGTTACAATCACAATCGTATATTGATCAGAAAGTTCTGAAATAAGCTCTTCCACTTTTGCTGTTGCAATTGGATCAAGTGCAGAACATGGTTCATCCATCAGAATAACTTCAGGACTTACTGCAATCGTACGTGCAATACATAAACGTTGCTGCTGACCACCAGATAAACCTGTACCCGGCTGATTCAAACGGTCTTTCACTTCTTCCCATAAGCCCGCTTTACGCAAGCTATTTTCAACGATTTCTTCTAGGTCGTATTTATCACGTGCTAGACCGTGTAGCTTTGGTCCATATGCAACGTTATCAAAAATAGATTTAGGAAATGGGTTTGGCTTTTGGAATACCATGCCCACCTGAGCACGTAGCAATACAACGTCCAGATTTGGATCATAGATATTTTTATTATCTAAAGTGATCTTACCTGTTACACGGCAACCATCAATCGTGTCATTCATACGGTTTAGAGTACGTAGGAAAGTCGATTTACCACAACCTGATGGTCCAATGAATGCAATCACTTCATTTTGATAGATATCTAAATCAATGCCTTTAATTGCTTCAAAGTCGCCATAGTAAACATGAGCATCTTGTGCACTAATTTTGATTTCAGTTGAGTTCTGCTTTTTTGAAGTTTGCGGTTCAAAATGCGAAACATATGAAGTGCCATGGTTCAGCGGCTTATCTGTAAATTGAGACTGTTCAGTATTCACTAACTTATCCTTTTCTAAGGAATTCGTAATATCAATAGTATTCATTATTTATCCTCTATTACCAACGCACTTCGAACTTTTTACGTAACCAAATTGCAAGGCTGTTTAAACCAATCATTAATGCAAGAAGTACGATAATCGCAGCAGCAGTACGGCCTTCGAAGAAGTTACGCAACTCATTACCCTGCCATAAGTAAACTTGAACAGGTAAAGCAGTTGCTTGATCAAATGGAGTTGTTGGAATACTTGCAACGAATGCACTCATTCCGATTAAAAGTAACGGCGCAGTTTCACCAAGGGCGTGTGCAACACCAATAATTGAACCTGTCATGATCCCCGGCATCGCCAAAGGTAAAACATGATGGAAAACGGTTTGTACTTTTGAAGCCCCCAAACCAAGTGCAGCTTGACGAATTGATGGTGGTACAGCTTTTAAAGAAGCACGGGTTGTAATAATGACTGTTGGTAATGTCATTAAACTGAGTACCAAACCACCAACAAACGGAGCCGACAATGGTAAGTGCATCCAGCCAATGAAAATGGCTGCACCAAGCAAACCGAACACAATTGAAGGAACAGCCGCAAGGTTATTAATGTTGACTTCAATAATGTCTGTAAGAAAGTTCTTTGGTGCAAACTCTTCCAGATAAATAGCACTCGCTACCCCAATTGGGATCGAAATAATGATCACAATCAGCATCATAAATAACGAGCCCATGAATGCACCTGCAAGACCACTAATTGCTGGTGAACTACGAGAGTCCGGATTTGTAAATAAATTGGTATTAAATGTATTTTCGAGAATACCTTTTGCTTTCAAATCATCTGCAAGCTTACGAGTTTCCGGGTCAAGCTGTTGCTGGTCATCTGGCAATGAACGGTCAATGTTACCTTTTAACCATACATCTACGTTAGCATCGCCCAAGAATGTAAGATTCTCTTTTTTACCAATCAGCGATGGGTCAGCAAATACCATGTCACGTAAACGATAAGCTTCAGAACTTGCATATAGACTACGTAAGGAATCGCGCTGTGACTCAAGTGAAGGGTCTTTAGCAACCATACCATTTACGATCAGGCTATCCCAATCCACCATACCCATTTTTGTTTGCCAATCGACATAACGTTCTTGGTAATGCGCTGGTGTTTCACCCTGAGTACGAACAGGCACAGGACCCGCATCAATCACTTTAGGGTCAAAGTAAACTGGAACATTCATGCTGGTTTGCCAAAATGCTGGTAAACCTTTTGCCAAAATACTACCGAACAATAGCGCAACGAATGCAAGACCAATAACAACTGCCGATAAACCAGCAATACGGAAAGCTTTTTCTTTACGGTGACGCTTCGCCAATGATTTTTCAATCACTTTTTTACGGCGATCACGTGCCTGAGCAGCAGCTTGTGGATCAAATACGTTCTGATCCATAGGAGACGATGTATTTGATGTACTCATTCGTATTGCTCACGGTATTTACGCACAATGTACAGTGCAACAATGTTTAATCCCAAGGTAATCACAAAGAGTGTTAAACCCAGTGCAAATGCCACCAAGGCTTGCGGGCTTGCAAAATCGGTATCGCCAGTTAACTGTTTTACGATAGTTACTGTAACTGTCGAAACAGCTTCAAACGGATTTGCATGTAGAAGTGGACTGTTCCCCGCTGCCAAAACCACAATCATGGTTTCCCCTACGGCACGCGATACAGCCAATAAAAATGCCCCAGTAATACCCGGTAAAGCTGCTGGTAAAACCACTTGGCGGATTGTTTCTGATTTGGTTGCCCCAAGCCCGAGTGAACCATCACGAAGTGCACGAGGTACTTGTGTAATAATGTCATCTGACAAAGATGAAACAAATGGGATAATCATGATTCCCATTACGAAACCTGCAGTCAAAGCACTGGTTGCGTTAATTTCGATACCGACATGAGCACCAACAGCTTTAAAGAATGGACCAATAACCATCATGGCAAAAACACCATAAACAATCGTTGGAATACCCGCTAAAACTTCAATGGTTGGTTTTGCCCATGAGCGTAACCATGGAGATGCGTATTCAGCTAAATAAATAGCAATCATTAAGCCAACTGGTACAGCAACCAATAAGGCAATACCACTGACCATGAGCGTACCCCATAGTAATGGTAATAAACCATAGCTACCTTCTGCATTACCTGAAGTACTAAAACCTGGGTTCCATTCAGTTCCAAAGAAAAAGTCAATTGGACTTACAAAATGGAAGAAGTGCATTGCTTCACCAAACATCGACATTACAATGCCGATAGTGGTTAAAATTGCAACACCAGAACACAGGATTAAAGCAACATTAATGGCACGTTCAACTTGGTTACGAGCGCGATATTCTTGATTGATTTTTTTCTTTGCCCAGACCAAGCCTAGTAAGGCAGCACAAACAACAACGGCAAATTTGGCAAAAGAGCCAATAGTTTGAAATTTTGCATATTGCTGAGCTGCAGCCAATTCATAAGCTTCTGGATGATCACTTACCCCAAAACCTGAAGCAATCGATTGAACTCGATCAACAAGAACACTTCTTGCTGCTTCATCTAGAGATGCAGCGACAGAAGCAGGAACATTATTAAAGATAATATGATTTAAAATACTTGGCTCAACCAAGTTCCAAATGATCAAAATTAAAAAAGCAGGGATACCGCACCAAAGCCCAACCAGTGCGCCATAATAACCAGGACGAGAATGTAGTGTCGCCGAGTTGCTTCCCTTACCTGCTAGGTGGCGGCTCTTTCTTAGCCCAAGTTGATATGCAATTGCCACAAGGGCTAACAACACACCGATAAGTAGCAGATTCATGTATTCTCCACTGTTTTCTCAATTGTCATAATTTGGGAAAAACGTGTTAGACAAAAAGGCTGATGATCACTTGGGATCACCAGCCCCTATTCAAAACAAATTATTTAACAGTTTTACCTGCTTTAAAGTCAGCCAAGACTTTAGCGCGTTCTGCATCAGACATTGCGATTAAACCGTCACGCTCAGCTTTAGAACCTTTACCAGTCGCTTTTTTGCTTAGGAAGTATTCTACATACTGTGGTAAACCTTTAACTGATTTTAAGTGTTCGCCTTTCACATAGAAGAACAATGGGCGAGATACAGGGTATGTACCGTTTAACACAGTTTTCTCAGAAGGAAGAACGTTGTTTACTGATGCTACACGTAACTTGTCACGGTTCATGTCATAGAAGCTTAAACCGAACACACCTACCGCACTTGGAGAAGTTTTTAAGCGAGCTAAAGTTTCTGTATAGTCGCCAGCAATTTCAATTACACGACCGTCTTTACGGAAAGTCGAACATGCTTTCTTCTGAGCGTCTTTATCTAAGTTTTTGAAGTATTCGTATGATTCACAACCAGCATCAACCATTTTCTCTTGGAAAACTTCACGCGTACCGTGGTTAGACGCAGGAATTACAAGCGTAATAGGTTCGTTAGGAAGTGATTTGTCGATTTGGTTCCAGTTTGTATATGGGTTTGGAACCAATTTACCTTTTGAAGGTAACTGCGCAGCTAAAGCAGCAAACACATGGTAAGGCTTTAATTTATAAGCTGCTTTGTGTGAGCTAGACGCGAATACGATACCGTCATAACCAATTTTGATTTCTTGAATTTGTTTTACACCAGCTTTGTTACAAGCTTCAATTTCAGTGCTTTTAATTTTACGAGAAGCGTTTGCAACGTCGATTGTGTTGTCACCAACACCTTGACAGAACTGCTTTAAACCAGCAGAAGAACCACCAGAACCCACAACAGGAGTTTTAAATTGAGGGAATGTATTACCAAACTCTTCAGCTACAACGCTGGCAAACGGTAATACAGTTGAAGAACCAGCAATTTGAATCGTATCACGAGCTGCATTTGCAGTCGTAGTTACAGCGGCCCCAGTTACTGCTAACGCAATTGCGATTTGACGTGGATTTAAGCGCATTCTGTTCTCTCTCATTAATGCAATAGGTTGTACGTCACTTTTTGTTTAGTGCTTGTACGCTCTTCGATAGCTGCATTGTGAATAGAAAATATGACAAATAAGTTACAGTATTATGACGCTTTAATGATTTTTAAAATCGGGACTGTCATATTTCTAATTCTATTTTATATCAATCATTTAATCTTATTTTACAAGGTAGCTCGCACTCAAGTTTAATTTTGAATATGACAAACACCCAAATCAACAAATTGATAATTTTGCTTAAATTATAAAAACTTAATGAATTGAGATTACAAAATTATTTTACTAACCCATTTTTTATTTTTTTACATGTCATATTTATTTTGAAAAATTATTTCGCTCAAACATGAAAATATTATGACAAAAAGATAAACGGTTATCTGCTCTTTGTCAGATAACCGCAATATCACTGTAAATTTAAGCTTATTAGTTTGATTGCACTTCTGGCATTGCGACCATTTTTTTACGGTACTTCAAGAAATACATGATAGCTAAAGCCGCTAACCAAATAGGCCCTAAAATAACAGCCAATCTCATATCTGGCGTCATCGCCATAATAATAAGAATAAAGCATACAAAGCTAATGGTTAAATAATTACTCCATGGACTCATAATGCTTTGGAACTTAGTTTGGCGACGTTGCAATTTCATTGCTTTGGTAAATTTCAAATGTGTGACTGAAATCATAAGCCAGTTAATGACAAGTGCTGCCACAACCAACATCATAAAGATCTGAAACGCTTGGCCAGGAATTAAGTAGTTCACTACCACACATACAGCTGTGATTGATGCAGAAACAACCGCTGCCGGAACTGGAATACCACGGCTATTTACTTTCTTCAAAATTGCAGGAGCATTACCCTGCTCTGCTAAACCATGCAACATGCGGCTATTACAATAGATACAGCTGTTATAAACTGAAATAGCAGCAATTAAGACCACAAAGTTAAGAACATTTGCCACGCCATTACTATTGAGTGACTGGAAAATTAAAACAAACGGGCTACCACCTTCTGCAACCATATTCCAAGGGTAAAGACATAAAAGAATACCAATTGCACCGATATAAAAAATCAGGATGCGGTACACAATTTGATTTACTGCTTTTGGAATTGTTGTTTCTGGTTTCTTCGTTTCTGCCGCCGCAATACCAATAAGCTCTAAGCCACCAAATGCGAACATAATGACAGCCAAAGCCATAATAAAGCCATGAATACCATGCGGAAAGAAACCACCGTGTTGCCATAAATTTGCAACACCTGCTTGCGGACCTGCTGAACCGGAAAATAATAAATAAGCACCAAAGCCAATCATGCTTAAAATGGCAACAATTTTAATGCAGGAAAATAAGAACTCGGATTCCCCAAAAAAGCGGACATTTACCAAGTTAATGCCGTTAATTAAAATAAAGAAAAATAATGCAGTCATCCATGTCGGAATTTCGGGCCACCAAAATTGGATAAACGTACCAATAGCACTCAGTTCGGCCATACTCACTAGTACATACAACACCCAATAGTTCCAACCAGACATAAAACCAGCCATTTTGCCCCAATACTTGTTCGCAAAATAACTAAAAGAACCACTCACTGGCTCTTCAACAACCATTTCACCTAAATGTCGCATAATTAAAAAGGCAATAATTCCTGCAATTGCATATCCCAATAAAATTGAAGGACCAGCCAATTTAATTGTTTGTGAAAGACCTAAGAATAACCCTGTTCCGATCGCTCCTCCGAGTGCGATGAGTTGAATATGCCGATTGGATAAGCCTTGTTTTAACTCGTGCTTATTGTTTGCATCCATAACATTATCTCCAATGTTGGTGTCACTTCCTGTACACCTTTATTCAGCACTACATCCGAAGATCAGAAACCGACCTTCGGACATAAGTTGCTTTAATATGAGTCCATTTAATTTTGAGAAGACTTGTCCTATCTTCTATTTAAAACGAGCTTGCATCCTTACATTTAACTGGCTGGGAACGCTCCTTTAAAATTTCGTAGCCACGATCGCCGTAGTCAAAACGTGCAATCACAGAAGCAAATTTTTTCAAACTTACTGGTGCATCCATTGCAGGTAGTTTTAATTCAATAAAAGTTAACTGGTCATTTAAATGAACATTGTCTAAAACGCTCTTTAGCTGTCCTGCGGTTTCAACCACATAAGTGGTATGGCCTTTCTTACCGTTAAATACCGCAGGAATTTCAGTGTATTTCCAGTTTTGCACGTCGTTATAGGCAGCATTTTCACCCATAATTAATCGTTCAATGGTGTAACCGCCATTGTTCAACAAGAAAATAATTGGTTTTAAACCGTGACGAATAATGGTAGAGAGTTCTTGTACGGTAAGCTGGAAAGAACCATCGCCAATAAATAAAATTTGACGGCGTTCTGGAGCAGCCAACAAACTACCAAGCAAAGCTGGTAAGGTGTAACCAATAGAACCCCAAAGCGGCTGTGCAATATATTTAGCTGTAGCTGGGAGCTTTATACCCGACAAAGCAGAGTTTGATGTCCCGACTTCACCAATAATCACGTCATCTTCTTTTAAGAATCCTGAAATGTAATTCCAAAGCACATCTTGGCTTAGTTTTTGTTGAGCTGGAGCTTCAACTACTTTCTGAGGTTGTTTTTCGAGAAGAGGTGTTGACGATTTACGTGGCGCAACTTTTTTATTTAGCTCAACAAGTAATTGTCCAATCTCAATACCTGGAAAATCCTGACCAAAAATATTTAGGCCATAAGATTTAATTTCGATGTAGTTCTTGGTTTCAATTTGATGAGTAAATACAGCTGAACCCACATCGGTAAAACGTGCACCAATACCAATTAGACAGTCGGATTGTTCAATGATATTTTTCACATGCGGCTGGCTTGCCCCACCTACATAAGTTCCAATATAACGAGGTGAGCCTTCATCCATAATATTTTTTGCAGTATTCATACCTGCAAATGGAATCGAGCATTTTTGAGATAAATCATTTAAAAGCGACGTTACACCAAAAACTGAAGCTTCATTATCAATAAGAAGTGCTGGGCTTTGAGCATTCTCAATAATGTCACAAAGTTTTTTTACCACAGTTTGTAATAATTCAGGTTCAACAGCTGGGTAGCTTAAGTCCAGGGGACGCTCAGATACTTCAATTTTAACGTGGGTAATATCGCCTGGTAGTTGAATGTGTACAGGACGGCGTTCAAGGAAACACTGACGTAATACACGGTCAATTTCAAAGGCTGCATTTGCTGGAGTTAAACGAGTTTGGGCAACTGTAAACTCTTTCATACAGTTCATAATATTGTCATAGTTACCATCGACAAGCGTATGGTGTATGAGAGTACCCCTTTGAACTGCATGTAACGGTGGAATTCCTGAGATATGAATAAGAGGTACATTTTCTGCGTAGGCACCTGCAATACCATTAATCGCACTTAAGTCACCTACACCATAAGTGGTTGCCAAGGCAGAAAAACCGTTAATTCGTGCATAACCGTCTGCTGCATAGGCAGCATTTAATTCATTACAATTTCCAATAAATTCGAGTTGTGGGTCTGCTTCAACTTGTTCTAGATATGAGAGGTTAAAATCACCAGGTACACCAAAGAGATGTTGGATACCCATTTGTTTTAAACGAAGATTTAAAAAGTCACCGATTTCTATGAACATTGCTCTATATCCTTTGAGACCAATTTTTATTCCATAGAAAAATAATATTTCATCTACCTTTTAGATTTCGTGCATAATGAAAACGCATTTTAATAAAAATACATGATTTGTGTATCATAAAAGGATTTTATGCAATGGATAAGTTCGACTGGCAAATCATTCAAGCACTACAAAAGAATGGACGGCTCACCAATCAGGAAATAGGAGATTTAATCGGTTTATCTGCTTCGCAATGTTCTAGAAGAAGACAGTTACTTGAGCAAAAAGGCATAATCTTAGGTTATACCGCGCGCATCCAGCAGCAGGCGCTAGGACTGGAAGTTACAGCAATGATTCACATTAATTTAAGAACACACGAGGCAAAGTCACAGCAAGCTTTTCAAGAATTGATTGAAGCCGAAGATAATATTCAAGATGCGTTTTCAATTAGTGGCGATGCAGATTTTATTTTAAAAGTCGTTGCTGAAAACTTAGAACAGCTTTCCCAATTTGTGACTGAAAGATTGCTTTCTTATAATTTTATTGGTCACATAAAGTCTTACATTGTTCTTAAAAAAATTAAAGAACAGAATCATTTTTTAATCAAACCTAAAAGTATGAGCTATCATCACTCCCAATAAGCAAGCCAAGCTTTTCTACCTTATGAATGAAAATAAAAGGCGGATATTAGATCCGCCTTAAAATTAATATTTAGACTTTACTGATATGAACCGTTTGCCCAATCGTATTTTCAAGCAAACCTTCCAAACCAAACTCAGCACCTATACCAGACATTTTCCAGCCACCAAAAGGTGCATGAGGCAGGACTTCTGCATGGGTATTAATCCAAACAGTACCGCATTGAAGTTGAGTAGCATAAGTTTGAGCAGCTTTAATATCGGAAGACCAAATTGAGCCACCTAAACCAAACTCACTGTCATTGGCACGAGCAATTGCATCATTGATATCTGTATATTTTAAGATAGGCAATATTGGACCAAACTGCTCCTCTTGCACCACGCGACAAGAGTCAGAAACTTCAGTCAAAATAGTTGGCGCAATAAAGTAGCCTTGCTCTGGTAGCTGTTGTTGTCCAGAAAGTGCTTTTGCACCTTGTTCAATCGCTTCAGTAATAAGCGCTTTCACTTTGTTATATTGCATTTGGTTTTGTACTGGGCCAAATGTGGTAGAAGACGCCATCCCATCACCGACAACTTGAGCATTGGCAATGTCAGCTAACTTTTGCGATAAAGCCTCATATTGACTTTCATGCACGTATAGACGTTTTAAGGCTGCACATGTTTGACCAGCGTTTAAGAACGCCATGTTAAAAATCTTGGCTGCAATTTCATCGATATTTGCATCTGGCAATACAATACCAGCATCATTACCACCCAACTCTAGAGTTAAGTGTTTTAACTGCTGAGCTGCACCAGCCATAATGTGCTGACCTGTTCGAGTTGAACCCGTAAACACGACTTTTTGTACATCTGGATGAGAAGATAGCGCTTCGCCAATCTCACCAGCACCAACCACAATTGAAATAACACCAGCAGGAACTTCTTGCTGAATGATTTCACATAAACGTAAAGTTGATAGTGGCGTGTATTCAGAAGGTTTGCTAATAACAACGTTACCCGCGCGTAAAGCAGGCATGATATGCCAAACCGCAATCATGAGTGGCCAGTTCCATGGCGTAATTGAAGCCACTACACCTAATGGTTGGCGATGGCGCTCAATACGCTTGGTTTCACTATCTTCAATTACTTCTACAGGTAAATCCATAGCAGCCGCATAACGCGTCCAGCCAATTGCACCCTGCACCTCCATTTGCGCAAGTGCCAGTGGCTTACCTTGTTCAAGTACAACCAACTCTGCAAGCATTTCAGCGTGCTTTTCAATGCCATCTGCAATCTTGTTTAAGATTGACTTACGTTCATCATGAGAAACTTGCTGCCAAGCTTTAGATGCCTGTTTAGCTGCACTCACTGCCTGATTGACCTGTGCAACTGATGCTTTTGCGCAACGTGCAGCAGTTAAGCCAGTAGCAGGGTTTAGAATTTCTAGTTCACCTTGCTCACCTGAACAAAGTTGACCGCCAATAATGAGTTTAAATTCATTGAGCATATTCGCTTGTTGCATTTCTTCTTCCTTGTCTTAATTGTAATTACAGCCACTTACTTTTTTCAGTTAAAGCGGGATTATTTAAAGTAAGTACGATATTGATATATCAATGCGACCCAAAATATCGGGAACATACCAATACAATAAGAAATTTGCTCCCCATAAATCATGCATAATTATTTTTGTTTTTTGAAAATATGCATGTTTTGTGCATATTACTCTCTTGTGATGCACACTTTAAATAAAAATAATATGTAATAAAAAAGCCCGGCAATAAACCGAGCTTTTTTTGTTATCAACTCAATTAGTCGATTGGTGGTACATAGTTACCAGAAGCAATTGCATCTTTAATGCGGTCAGCTTCAGCCAATACTTGACCTAAAAGGTTTTTAACATTTTCAAATGTCACAACAGGGCTTAATGTTGTCATTTTCAATGACTGTACATCACCCACTTTTGTTACACCGATATTTGCTTCACCACGTGCAAACAATTCATCTGCTACGTTTTGGTTCAAGCTATCGATAAACTCAACTGGGTAGCCTTGTGGCACAACACGGAACAATACCGAAGCAAATTGTGGTTCAACTAAAAGCTCTAAACCTTCAGTTGCCTTGATGTAATCTGCAACTTCACGAGTCAGTTTTACACCATGGTCAATCATTGAACCATATAGGTCTTCACCTAGTGATTCAATTGTCATCCACAATTTCAATGCATCAAAACGACGAGTCGTTTGTAATGACTTAGAAACAAGGTTTGGTACACCATGTTCTTCGTCATAAGCAGAGTTCAAGTATTCAGCTTCATAGTGCATGAAACGGTAGTTCGCTTCATCTTTCAACAAGAACGCGCCACAGCTAATGCTTTGGAAATAATGCTTATGGAAGTCGAGGGTAATCGAGTCAGACAACTCAATACCATCAAGCATTGCACGATAGTCATTTGACAAAATCAGTGCACCGCCCCACGCAGCATCGATGTGCATCCATGAACCATATTTCGTTGTAATTTCACGAATTTTCTTCAATGGATCAATTGCACCAGCATCGGTTGTACCTGCTGTCGCAACAACACAAGCAACAACTTTACCTTCAGCTTGAAGATGTGCCATCGTTTTTTCGAGAGCATCAACATCCATCTGAGCATTTTCATTCACAGGAACAGTCACAACTGACTGGAAGCCCATGCCCATCATTGCCATGTTCTTTTGCACAGAGAAATGCGCATTTTCAGAACAAATAACTTTGACGTTTTTCATTGCTTCAGCTGGAATACCATCACGCTGTACAGACCATGGATTACCATTTTCGTCTTTCCAGTTTTTCGAGATGCACCAGTCACGAGCAAGCAAAACACCCATCAAGTTAGATTGAGTACCGCCAGAAGTGAATACACCTGCCTGACCAGAACCATAACCTACTTTTTGACGCAACCAATCAATCAACTGAACTTCCATTAATGAACCTGCAGGGCTTTGATCCCATGAGTCCATAGACTGGTTAGTTGCATTGATTAACACTTCCGCAATCTGGCTCATCACCATAGTTGGGCAGTGTAAATGCGCTAATGAATGTGGATGGTGTACTTTCAAGCTTTTATTTAAGAAAAGCTCAATCATACGTTGAAGTGATTCTTGTACACCCATACCTTCTTTTGAAGGTTGGAAAGAAATTGCTGAACGCAATTCTTTAATACTACCGCCTGTGTACATTTTTTCATTTTGCAACCATGCTGAAACGGCTTTTACCGCTTCGCCCATTGCTGACTCATAGTCAGCAATGGATTGTGCATCATTGCAGAGTAACGCTTTACGATGTTCTGCAAAATCCACCATTCTTACGCGCCTCGTACTGCAACCAATGCTTCTGCAATTGCTTTCTTAAAGCGGGCAATTACTTCCACACACTCTTCTTGAGTAATGATAAGTGGGCAAAGTAAACGAATTACTGTACCGTTACGACCGCCTTTTTCAAGCAATAACTTGTTGTTAAAGCAAGCAGTCTGGATCGCAGCCGCTAACTGAGAGTCAGCAGGATGAGAACCGATACGGTCAGCAGGTTTACGCTCGTCAACGATTTCAACACCAATCATTAAACCGCGGCCACGTACGTTACCGATACATGGGAATTCAGTAGCTAATTTTTTCAACTCAGCTTGTAGGAAGTCACCACGTTCTTGCGCATTTTGAGCAAGATTTTGTTCGCTAATCGTTTTTAATACGACAAGGCCTGTACCCATAGCAAGTTGGTTACCACGGAAAGTACCGGTGTGACCAGCAGGTTGCCAAGCATCAAATTTACGTTTAATACCTAATACTGCAAGTGGTAAACCACCACCTACTGCTTTAGACATTACAACAACATCAGGTTCAATACCTGCATGTTCAAACGCAAACATTTTGCCTGAACGTGCAAAGCCAGCTTGAACTTCGTCTAAAATTAAAACGATGTTGTGCTTTTCAGTCACTTCACGGATTTTTTGCAACCATTTTACTGGAGCAGTAACAACACCACCTTCACCTTGAATTGCTTCAAGAATCACAGCAGCAGGTTTTGTTACACCGCTTTCAACATCTTCAATAAAGTTTTCAAAATAGTAAGTTAAAGCATCAACACCAGCTTCACCACCCAAACCAAGTGGGCAGCGATATTCATGCGGATATGGCATGAATTGTACGCCTGGCATTAAACCGTTAACCGAGTTTTTCGCACTTAAGTTACCAGTCATTGCAAGTGAACCATGGGTCATACCATGATAACCACCAGAAAAACTGATTACTGAACTACGACCAGTGTAAGTCTTAGCAAGTTTAACCGCTGCTTCAGTCGCGTCTGCACCAGCAGGACCACAGAACTGTAAGCAGTACTCTTCTTTACCGCCTGGTAAATATGCTAACAACGCTTCAGTAAACGCATCTTTTAAAGGTGTGGTTAAGTCTAAAGTATGCAATGGCAAACCACTTGCCAATGTGTCTTGAATACTTTGAATCACCGCAGGATGATTATGACCTAAAGCCAATGTACCTGCCCCAGCTAAACAATCAAGGTACTGTGTACCTTCAACATCAGTAACCCAGCAGCCTTGTGCTTTCGCTATCGCTAACGGTAATTTACGTGGATAGCTACGAACATTCGATTCCATCTGACTTTGGCGAGTCAAATAATATTCGTTGGTAGCATTATCGGCAGGGTTGACAGAAGTAACGCTCATATCGGATTACCATCTCTGATAAGGGTAGAAAGAAATAAGTCTGGTGACTTTTGGTCCTTTGACTCGGTGCTTTATAGAACTAGCGAAGACACATATTTTATATCTTGTAACTAGGAGCGCGATGATACCTAATTTTGCAAGAAAAAAAACGTCTTTTGTGTACTTTACTCATCTAATCTTATTGAAAATATGTATTATCCCAATAGTTATGATGAATTATCATCATACTATGTGACAACCTAAAGAAAATATTCTTTTTTTATATTAGTTTGATTCTTTAAGTTACATTGAAACACTTTAATTTTAAGCTTTTATTTTTTATAGTTTTTATTCTTACCAAAAATTAAAAAAAATGATTTAAATATTACAAATACCCCACAAAATCTGCCAAAGTTATGCATAACTTATGTTTAACATTTCTTAATGAAAAAAATTAAATTTATATTAATTTTTAAAGGATAAATTTATGCGTACTTTAGCAATATCTACTCTTCTACTTGGTACGGTACTCAGCCCTATGGTTTTTGCCCAAGATGATAATACCCTTCACTACAATATTGTAAATGTACAAGCTGAAGCTTCTCGTCAGGTATCTAATGATGAAATGCATGCCACTTTGTATATTGAAAAAAGTAACAAGCAGCCTGCTGAACTTTCAAATCAGATTAACCAGTTAATGAATCAAGCGCTTGCAACTTCTCGTAAATACCCGCAAGTAAAAGTGGAAACTGGTGCTCAAAGCACTTATCCAATTTACGATAACGATAGCAATAAGTTAAAAGAATGGCGTGGTCGTGCAGAAATTCGTCTTGAAAGTAAAGATTTTAAAGCCGCTAGCCAGTTAGTGAACGAATTACAGCAAAACTTCCAAACTCAATCGATTAATTTTACGGTTTCTGACGAACAACGTAAAAAAGTTGAAAATGAGTTGATGGTAGAAGCATCTAAAAACTTCCAACAACGTGCTCAAATGTTGACTCAAGCATGGAATAAAAACCAATATACATTGGTCAATTTAAACTTGAACACTAACAACTATTTCCCTCAACCCGTAATGCGTGCCAGCATGGCTAAATTTACTATGGCAGAAGCTGCACCGGCTCAAGACATGGCTGCTGGTGAGTCTAAAATTACTGTAAATGCAAACGGTTCAATCCAGTTTAAATAATTTATTGCTCTAAAAAAGCCCTGAAATTTCAGGGCTTTTTTGACTTATTTTTTAAAAGGTAAAGCATATTTAAAGATACGACCTACAACCTGTCCAAACTGTTTCACCAGACTCGCATTGTTATAATTGATACCATATTTTTCACATACAGCCTCAACTTTTGGAGCCATTTGACGATAACGGCGTGCTGGAACATCAGGAAATAAATGATGTTCAATCTGATGGCTCAAATGTCCACTTAAAATATGTAATGCTTCTGAACCCTTTAGGTTTGAAGAACCACGAATTTGGCGCATATACCAATGTCCACGGCTTTCTTCTTGTAAAACAGACTTTGGAAACACCTCTGCATCTTTTGTAAAGTGACCACAGAAAATAATCGTAAATGTCCACATATTACGCAGACCATTTGCAACTAGGTTTCCAGTAAATACAGGCAACGCTGCGGGCCCTGCAATTAATGGGAAGAACACATAGTCTTTAAAAAGTTGTTTACCAATTTTTTTATTAACTGGTTTTAACTCTTCTAAAAATTTGGCTTTAGTCTTACGTTTGTAAAGAACACGACCAATTTCAAGATTCTGAATTGCTACGCCCCACTGGAACAATAAACAAAACGGAATGCTATAAACAGGTTGGAGTAAGAAACCTGGTTTCCAACGTTGCTCTGGGAATAAACGGAGCAAGCCATAACCAATGTCATCATCAACACCTTTAATATTGGTATAGGTATGATGCTTATAGTTATGCGTTTGGCGCCAGTTATCAGATGTACCTACGGTGTCCCACTCATAAGTTTGACCATTAAACTTAGGGTCGTTCATCCAGTCATATTGACCGTGCATCACGTTATGACCAAGCTCCATGTTCTCCATAATTTTAGAGAAACCTAATAGACCTGTTCCTAAAACCCATGCTGGCGGAAACCATCCAGCAAATAGACAAGCACGACCTAAAAGACCACTGTAACGAACTGCGGCATAGACACGGCGAATATATTTAGCGTCTTTTTCACCCAAATCATCCAATACTTCTTGTTTGATCTGATCAAGCTCTTTTGCAAATGCTTCAAGCTCTGCTGGAGTCAAATCGCGATTTTTAGGATTTTTAAAATATTCGACTTTCACTGGCATATTCATCAGAGTTCTCTCTTAAAGATCAATAACTAGATCGGATTGTGCTGAGTTGACACAAATCTTAAGTAACTGGCTTGGTTCAGTATTTTGACTACCGTTTAGTAAATTACGGGTAGAACCTTGCGCTTTACTACAAACACATTTATTGCAAATTCCCATACGGCAACCATGTGTTGGCTTAAGCCCTTCATGCTCAAGGCTGACTAAAATAGATTGGCCTTTAGGAATTGCAATCACTTTATTAGACTGGGTTAATGTGACATTTACATAACCAACATCATCTGCAGAACTTTCATTAGTTAAACTAAAAGCTTCAGTCAGTAAGGCTGGTGCTTTTTCAAAAAGCTCTTCGACAGTTGAAACAAAGCCAGATGGACCACATGCGTAGACCGTGCTGTTTTCAATATCATCAACTAACGCAAGATGTTCAGCATTTAAACGCTCATCATTAGGTGTTTCTTGCGTATAAAACACCTGATAGCTAAAGTTTGGATTTTGTTCAGCAACTTGCTCAAAATATTCTGTAAAAGCAGCATCAGAGCGCTGTTTTACCCAATATAAAAGCTGAACTTGTACTTTTTCTAACTGCTGGCTTTGCTTAATTGCTGTAATTAAACTCAACATTGGTGTAATGCCACTGCCTGCAGCCAACATAATTAATTTCGGTGTCTGAATATTTTGTTGCATGTCACCATAAGGTTGACCAAGCTCAAAAATATCGCCAATTTTACTTTCAGCAATAAACCAGTTACTGACAATACCATCCGCAACTTTTTTAACTGTTAAACGTAAGTGCTCAGCATCGATTTGCGTCAAGCTATAAGTACGTTCGTAACGGCGGCCAGCAATTTCAACAATAACTGGATGATGCTGACCTGCTGCGCCCGTTTTGACCAAACGGTTGCATTTTAGAGTAAGGCTCACAGTGTCATGAGCCACGAATTCTTTTTTTACAATTTGAACTAGTCCGTGCTGTACAGACCATAAAGGATTTATTTTTTGTAGCCAGAAACTCGCTATATTTTTGTCAAATACAGCTTGTGTTAATGAATTGAATAGAGAATTTCTCTTTTCGATTGCTTGCATAACTGAGGGCTCTGTCGCTCTTTTTTAATTATTATACACATGTATATATATTTGTATATACACCCGTACTTTTAATTACAATTTCACAAGTTACCTGTCTAACGCTATAATCCAGACAGTTTAAGAATATATTGAAAAGCATGACCCAAACCTCACTTTCTCAGAGCCAAAATGACACAGCCTCTTCACAAGATGTCATTGAAATAAAAACAGCAACGCGTTCTGTTGGAAGAAAAGCGACGATTACCAAAGACGAACTTTTTCAGGCCGCTCTTAACCTGATCGGTCCACAAAAAAGTATCGCCTCATTAAGTTTACGTGAAGTCGCACGGGAAGCTGGTATTGCACCAAATAGCTTTTATCGTCACTTTAAAGATATTGATGAGTTAGCCATTTCACTGATTGACCGCGCAGGTATCGTTTTACGTAAGATTATTCGTCAAGCTCGTTTGCGTGCATCTTTCCAAGACAGCATTATTCGTAGTTCTGTAGAAATTTTTCTTCAACAGCTTGATGCAGACGAAGGTAATTTAAGCCTATTGTTACGCGAAGGCTTTACAGGTTCAGCTTCTTATAAAGCTGCGGTAGACCGCCAGCTCAATTTCTTCCAACAAGAACTACAAGAAGATTTAATCCGTCTAGAGCGTTTAAATAACAATCACCTATATCATCCTGAGCTTGTTGCAAAAGCAATTACACAGCTTGTATTTCATATGGGTGCTAAAGTGCTGGATCTTCCAGTCCATCAACGTGCAGAAGTCGCAGAACAAACCATGATCATGATAAGAATGATTTTAGAAGGTGCTCGTCATCTAGACGAAGCAAAGATACGATAAGATAAACACAAAATGGTTTGTAATTGTACAAGCCATTTTTTATACAGACATACTTATTTCTTGATAAAAATATAATTCACAGATTGAAGCAACCAACATGCAAGAGTATAAGTAATTATTATTCTAGCAATATATACCCATATTTCCCCACGATATTTAGGGATTCACATGCAAAGTTTGAGTAATCGTCAAAGCCTGATTGCAAGCTATATTCTGATGGGCATTTTTTTGCTTTCGGTTATCCCCTTGCATCTCTTAGCAAGCTTTTTTGCTGGCTTTCTCATTTATGAAATTATTATTAGTTTAAGCTCTATTGTTGAACGTTATATTGATGGTCAAAGAGCCCGCATTTTTATTAGTATTTTACTGAGTATTATCACGGTTTCACTCATCGCCTTTTTTATAACAAGTTTAATTAGCTTTGTCGTTTATGACTTAAAAGGTGTAGGTATTCATAATATCAACAATAAAGTCGATCAAACGCTATTGCACTTACAAACCGAAGTTGGCAAATATCTTCCAGGTTATATTCCAGATAGCGTTACAGAACTAAAAGATGAAATTTTTGCATTTATGAAAGATAACGTGACGACATTAAAAAATGCCAGTTCCGATATCTTACATAACTTTGTAACGATGATTATGGGCCTTATTATTGGTATTTTGGTGGCGATTCATGGCTTTCATCGTCGTACACCACAGCCTGTATTTAAGTCTTTACTCATCCAACGTATTCAAAAGTTATCAATTTCTTTTAGAAATGTCGTTTTTGCCCAAATTAAAATTTCGGCAATTAATACACTGCTCTTTATCTTATTTGCTTTTGTAATATTGCCGATTTGGGGTGTTCATCTCCCTTTCGCTAAAACATTAACCATTCTTACTTTCTTGTTTGGTTTAATTCCGATTTTAGGCAACTTAATTTCAAATACGCTCACATTTATTGCTGCGCTTACGGTTTCACTGGGTTTAGCAGGTGTTGCTCTGCTCTATCTCGTATTAGTACATAAGTTAGAATATTTTATTAATGCGAAAATTATTGGACATAAAATTAATGCCAATGCATGGGAAATTTTATTAGCCATGTTAATTTTTGAGTCAATTTTCGGTTTAGGCGGCCTTATTGCAGCGCCAATCTTTTATGCCTATTTAAAATTAGAATTGAAAGATGCCAGAATGATTTAATTAAAACTTACTCAATAAAAAAGCGCCTTAAAGGCGCTTTTTTATGACTCATCATTTATGGTTTAACAACAACAAGTACTTGAATTGCTTCCGGAGTTACCGTTAAGCCATCAAGCAAGCTCAAGCCTTCTTTTTGCAACTTCTGTAAGCGCTCAATTTCGTCTTGACGAATACTTGGGTTGAACTGTTTCAAATACGTTAAACGGTCAATCTCGTATTGCCATTTATTGCCGTAATGCTCTTTTGCCTGCTGTTGAAGCTGTGGCAAGCCGATTTTAGCAATATCAAGTGCTTGTCTATAGCGCTCTTCAATCACTTCACGACGAGCTTTAACCACTTGGCGACAGCTATTGCCATCTAAATGATGCAAATATGGTTTTAAAATGGTTGGATCAATCTTTTCAGATAAGTCCTGACCATTTTCACTTAACAACACGCGAATGAGCTGTTTCGGTAAGCTTGATGGCAAGTTCAAAGATTTTGGTGCAACTACATCAACTTTAAACCAAACTTCAAGTAATACAGAACCTTGCTTTAATGCGTTTGACTTAAGAACAGCAACATTAGTACTACCAAATGATTGTGTACGGATCATTTCCATGACACTTTCAATGAACGGATGTTCTAAAGTCAGATATTGAGCATCTTCACGCATTTGCGCCTGATCACGATAGAACGTCGCAGTCATGCCCTCTTCGTCTAATGCCAAACCTTGCACTTGCATTTGGTCTGTCGGACGAATAATCACAGTACCGTTACTTTGCTCATCAAAATCAATATTAGTTGAAGACATAAAGCGCTTCACAAACATAGGTAATGTTGTGTTGTCATCGTAGTCTTCTAAGGCTTGAACAATTTCTTGTGCAACGATAGGACGGCATGAGTTGTATTCAAGCAAGCGATCTCGACCAGCTTGTAACTCTGTTTCTAAAGCCTGACGTTGAACATTGACTTCTTCAAGTAAATCTTCAAAGGTTTGACCTTGGTCTGAAAGTAAGCAGTCTTTTAATTCAACAATAAAGTTCTCTTGCAGCGTTTGAGCTGTCGGAGAAATATTGCTGAAAATATTCAACGCTTCGTTGTACCAACGGAACATACGCTCTTGAGCAGTGCCCATTAAGTAAGGTACATGAATTTGGATACGGTTTTCTTGACCAATACGGTCTAAACGGCCGATACGTTGTTCTAAAACATCAGGGTTTGCAGGCAAATCAAATAAAATCAGATCACTTGCAAACTGGAAGTTACGGCCTTCTGAACCAATTTCAGAACATAGTAGAATTTGAGCACCATAGCTTTCTTCTGCAAAGTAAGCAGCCGCTTGGTCACGCTCAAGTAGACTCATGCCTTCATGGAACATTGCAGTACGAATACCAGCATGCAAACGAAGTACACTTTCTAAAGATTCAACAACAGGACCACTACGTGCAATTAAAAGAACTTTTTTGTGCTTAAGTTCTTTACGCAAGATTTCCATTAACCATGGCACACGTGGGTCATTTTGCATCCATGAACCATCAAGTTGTGCTTCTTCTGGCCACATTTGCTCACGTAATTTACCGTCTTTTGACCAGTCTTCTGGCGCTTGCAAAGGCGCTGGTTGGCAATCACGGCCTGGGAAGCCTTGAATCGCTTCACGCGTATTACGGAATAAAATACGACCTGTACCATGACGGTCTAACAACTCATGAATCGCTCTGAAACGTTGCTCAGGCTGATCTTCAATTGAATGACCCAATAAACCTTCTAAAGCAGTTAAATGCTCTTGGGTTAAAGGTTCATCCGACATGAGCACTTCTGCAACTTGAGCAGTTTGCTGATATTGTGCTTCTTCATCTAAGAAGCGTTCTAAACTACTAAAGCGCTGTGGATCTAACAAGCGTAAACGTGCAAAGTGACTTTCTACACCAAGCTGTTCAGGTGTTGCTGTAAGCAACAATACACCAGCGGTGTTTTCAGCAAGCTCTTCAACCAAGTCGTAACGATCATTACCGCCTTCTTCTTCACTCCACATTAAGTGATGCGCTTCATCGACAACGAGTAAATCGAAACCAGCTTCTAATGCTTGCTCACGTAAATCGTCATGGTCCACCATCAAATCTACGCTGGCAATAATGCATTGCTCAGTCAAGAACGGGTTAAGCTCTGGATCATGTTCTTTAATAGATGCAGTACGGGTTAAGTCGAACAGAGAAAATTGCAAGTTGAAACGGCGACGCATTTCAATCATCCACTGATATTGCAGTGAATCAGGGACTAAAATCAGAATACGTTCAGAGCGGCCAGTTTTAAGCTGTTGGTGGATAATTAAGCCAGCTTCAATTGTTTTACCTAAACCTACTTCATCGGCAAGTAAAACACGTGGTGCGAAACGTTTACCGACTTCATGTGCAATATAGAGTTGATGTGGGATTAAACCTACACGCGCACCAACCAAGCCACGTAAAGGACTGGTTTGCATTTGCGATTGCATGAGCATTGCTTCAATGCGTAAGTCATACCACTCTTTATAATCGATCTGGCTTGCCAGCAAACGATCTAAAGGTTTTGACAACTGAATTTGTGCACCAATACGAGTTTCATTGAGCGCTTTACGCTCTTGTTCGCCATTTTCTAAAGTACGAACCACGTTATAACGCAAAACACCATGACGGTCTTCAACCGACTCAACAATCCACTTCTGGCCTTCTTGATCTTGAACTTCATCGTTTGTGTTGAAGATGATGCGAGATAGCGGTGCGTTATTACGTGCATAGACACGCGTTTCATCACTTTTGGGGAATAAAATGCTGACAGATCTTTCATCTACATCAATAAGAACGCCTAAACCGAGCTCAGTCTCTGTATCTGATAGCCAACGTTGACCAATAGCATACTGCTGCAATTTTTCCACCTTTTTCTCAAGTTCGCACTACATATTGTACGATGCAAATTAGCTTATTTTTGCATCTTTTTATGTAGTCTTTAAAGCAAAATTTTGCAGCAGAAACCAATTAAATTGTTTCGCTACAAAAATTACTCATTGAAAGTTTTTACATTAAAACGGTACAGGACAGTTAAACGTTAATGATTCCCCTGTCACAGGGTGATTAAAGCTTAACTGTTTAGCATGCAAGCACAGACGAGGAACAAGTAATTGTTCCGGTGTTGCATACAATGTATCACCTACAATCGGATGCCCAAGATATTGCATGTGTACACGGAGTTGATGAGAACGTCCGGTAATCGGTGTTAATTTCACACGAGTTACAGGCTGTCCCTGAATCTGAAAATGTTCTATTGCCTGCCAATGTGTTAAAGCAGGCTTGTTGTGAGAAGCGTCGACAATATGTAAAGGTGGTCGGCTTGGGTCATAGATAACAGGAATATCTACAGTCCCCTCGCCCTCTAAATGACCTGCGACAAGCGCTTCATATATTTTTGAAGTCTGACGATCTTGAAATTGACGTGCAATTGCACTTTGACCGCGCTTCGATAAACCAAATACTAAAATACCTGAAGTATCTCGGTCTAGACGATGAATGAGCAAAGTTTTAGGTTCAATCGCAACCAACCTTGTCAAAACGCTATCATGTAAATCACCCTTACCAGGAACACTCAAGATGTCCGAAGGTTTATGAATCACCATAAAATCATCATCACGATAGATCAGATGTTCACTTAGAAAATCACTCAAAGTTGTATTCCCAAGGTAAGATGAAAAACAAGCGGGCAATAATAAAAAGCTTACGTCCGAATTACAATGCCGTTCGGGTAAATTAACAGCAGAATTTGCAAATATTATGGATCACTTGAGGTCTATAGTCAGTCAAGGCTTTAATAAGTGCATAATATGTTGCAATGTCGGTGCTTGCATTATCTCTTCAACGCTTAAGCTCGCACCATTTGCACGCCATAGATCGACTAGATAATTCACAGCAGCCTGATCTAATCCGTAGTTTCTTAAATCAATTTCAGGATGAATCTCCATAGGATGTCGCCCCACCTGTTCAGCAATTGCCAATAAGATTCCTTTATCTGACAAGATATAGGAGGACGGCGCACTTAAAGACCATAACCGCATTAAGCTCTGCGTATTTAAATGTTTTATATGGTCAAAACTGATCTTTTCAACCCATTGGATATGCTGCTCTAGATTAGCCGCCAAGATCGCATCATTTACAACAGCTACATAATCTGTAATCGATAAAACAAGCTGCATCACTTGCTTAAACAACGGTGATAAATTTCCAGCTATTATTACTTGTGCTTGAGTGTTTGATGACAATTGTTGCCCAAGCTGTAACATGACCTGTTGAAGTTGATATGACTGAATCATCATGACTGGAATTTCGAGCGCCTGTGCTCTTTTACTTAGTAATTCTAAATGATCGGCTAATGGCTGGTTCATCCAGTCAGGGGCATTTTCAAGTTCGTTTAACCCAACCATGAGTAAAATGCTATGCGTAGATTCAATAGACCAGTTTGAAGTACTTGGGGCTAATTGGATTTTTCGAGGTAAGGGATAAAACATTGTTCTCTACAAATATAAAAAAAGCTCAAATTAAAAAGCCCGTTTAACACGGGCTTTTTTTGCTTACTTCATTTCGGCGAATGTTTCTTTTGCAGCCTGAATCGTATATTCGATATCTTCATCAGAATGAGCAGATGAAATAAATCCAGCCTCAAATGCTGAAGGTGCCAAGTTTACACCGCGCTTTAACATGCCATGAAAGAACTTTTTGAAAGCTTCAATATCGCACGCTAGCATAGAGTCAAAGCTTGTAATATCTTCTTGATCGGTAAAGTAAAGACCGAACATTGCGCCAGCTTGCTGAGTTTTAAATGGAATACCCGCTTCATTAGCTGCTGCTTGTAAGCCTGCAAGTAACTTTTCAAGTTGAGCAGATAAGTTGCTGTAAAAGTCAGGTTGACGTAAATGTTTAAACATCTCGATACCCGCACGCATAGCAAGTGGGTTACCAGATAAAGTTCCTGCTTGGTATACACCACCTAATGGTGCGATACACTCCATGATTTCACGCTTACCGCCAAACGCTCCTACAGGTAAGCCAGCACCAATAATTTTACCTAAAGTCGTTAAGTCAGGCTTTACATTATAAACTGACTGAGCACCGCCCAATGCAACGCGGAAACCTGTCATTACTTCATCAATAATAAATACAGATTTATATTCATCACACACATCACGAATGGCTTGTAAGAAACCGTCAATTGGTTTCACCATATTCATGTTACCCGCAACAGGTTCAATAATAACACCCGCAATTTCATGACCGAATTTGGCAAAACACTCTTTTAATGCAGCAATATCATTATAAGGCAGCGTTAAAGTATGTTTAGCAAAATCGACTGGAACACCTTTTGAAGTTGGCTCACCCTCGCCTAAAGTAAGTAAACCCGAACCCGCTTTTACTAAAAGTGAGTCAGAGTGACCATGGTAACAACCTTCAAACTTTACGATTTTGTCACGGCCAGTATAACCACGCGCTAAACGAATAGCGGTCATGGTCGCTTCTGTACCAGAGTTGGTCATACGTACTAATTCAATTGATGGCATGATTTCACAGATAATATCTGCCAAAGTCGTTTCATGTACGGTTGGTGCACCAAAACTTAAACCATCTTCTGCTGCTGTTTGTACCGCTTTAATAATTTCTGGATGAGCATGGCCTAAAATCATTGGTCCCCAAGAACCAACATAGTCAACATAGCGCTTGCCATCGACATCCCACAAATAAGCACCTTTAGCTTTCTCGATGAAAACTGGTGTTCCTCCAACGCCATTAAAGGCACGTACCGGAGAGTTCACACCACCAGGAATGTGTTTGCTGGCTTGTTTAAATAACTGTTCTTGCTTTGGAGATAAACTCATGGAAATGCTCGTCTTAAATATCTAAAAAATAATTTTGAAAGCTTAAGAAAATAATTGTGCCCACGCTTGTACACGGGCAGGAATTTCAGCAGTTGATCGGCCTAATATATCACTAATGACTGCGCAGAGGTCAGCTCCAGCCTCAATCACAGGTTTTGAGTTTTCAACAGTTAAACCACCAATCGCACAAATTGGTAAATCATATTGAGCTGCTGCTTGCTTAATGACTTCAATACCTACATTGCCGGCTTCTGGTTTTGTGACAGTTGCATACACAGCACCAAAGGCAATATAAGTCGCGCCATCGGCAATTGCTTTTCGAGCAAGATCTAAAGAGTTGAGGCAAGTACGGCCAATAATGACACCTTCAGGAAGTTTCGATTTTGCATCTGTGATTTCACCGTCACTTTGTCCTAAATGCACACCTAAACCAAACTGAGCAGCTAGTTGTAAGTCATCATTAATGACAAAAGGAACCTGATATTTTTCACACAATATCTTGATCTGTTCAACTTCAGCAGGCTGGTCAGTTTTTTCTATTTTTTTACGGCGGTACTGTAAAAGTGCGATTTGACGGGTTGCGAGTGCGGCGTCTAATTTTTCTAATAATAATTGGATTGGGTCATCATTGGTAATGAGATATAAACCGCGCATACTCTACTCTCGCTTTAAAAAACTACGCTAGTATAACGGATTTATAAGTCATCATAAGTACCGATTGATATAGGCTTAACAGTACCAATCGGTATATTAAAACAGGAATAAAAATTAACTCGGAATTTTATCGTGCTTCCGGTCAATCAAACTTAATCGACCAGTCGCCACATCAGATAACATTCGCCAATCAGAAATAAAGCTATAAAGAGGCTGTTTAAAACTGGCAGGTTTATTTTTTTCAAATACGAAATGTCCAACCCATGCACATGCATAGCCAGACACTAAACCATACAGTGCATATTTAGCTTGTTTCTTACGAATTGCTTTTGAAAAAAAGTATATGCCAATGCTACTGCCCACCACATGTAAGCGTCGGCTCATAATGTTACGGTGTTCAGTTAAATAAAAACGATAAAATTCCTGATAGTTTTTAATCGGTAATTCAAACTCTGGCTGAGCTTCATGGCTAAAGTTTACTGGTGCATTCACGATCATCTTCCTGATTTTTATTTGATCAAAACGTCACCTGATTGTACACCTAAAACAAAGTGTAGCGTCATAGGTTTGATTGTAACTTTCTCTATCAAAAACATTATTTTTAGCACTAAGCTATTATACTTATTCAAGATAGTTTAAATACCTGATTCAGGGAGATCCATTATGGTTGAAGTTGAGCTTAAGTTTCAGTTACCTGAATCGAAGAAAAAAACTGTTCAGCAGTATTTGAAAAAGCATAAAGCACAGCATATTCACTTGCAGGCCAAATATTACGATACACCAGACCGTCTACTCGCAAAAAATGGTATGGCCCTACGTTTACGTAAAGAAAATGATTTGTGGGTACAAACCTTTAAAGCCGCTGGTCAAAGTCATTTACACCGTGTTGAAGAAGAAGTTTTTCTAGGTAAATGCGAGCAAGAACCCGAACTAAACCTTAATCTATATAAAGATAATAAAGCAGTCACAGATTTAATTACTGAAGCTTTAGGCACTGAAGTCGAAAAGCTAAGCTTACAGTTTGAGACAGATGTACAACGTACTTATCATGTATTTGAAGCCGATGACACTGCTATTGAAGTCTGTCTTGATGACGGTGTAGTAAAAACGGCAACCACCCAAAGTAAAATTTGTGAAGTTGAGTTTGAGCTTAAACAAGGTGCTGTTAAAACACTCATTCAATTTGCACAGCAATGGATTAATCGTTATGAGTTATGGCTCGATGTTAGAAGTAAAGCCGAACGCGGTAATTTACTCGCATTAGGAAAAGCCGTTTCACCTGCTGTTCACGCAAAAAACTTGGGCTTAGATAAGAATATTTCAGCAGAACAAGCTCTCAAAAAAATTGTAGAAAACTGTTTAGGACAGTTCTTGCCTAACATGGCTGCAATTGCCGATAACGTCGCCGAAGCTGAGCATATCCATCAGGCACGTGTGAGCTTACGCCGTTTACGCAGTGCACTTCATCATTTTTCAGGATGGTCAGACGATTTAAACCCTGCTTGGGAAGAGCAAATTGCAGCACTTTTCCGCAAACTTGGAAACACGCGTGATGTAGATGCTATTCGTACTGAAATTTTACCTATGATTGTGCAACATGGTTCACCTGAGCTTTTACTTCCAATCTCAGAGGAGCCATTAAAAGATCTTGCCACACTGTTCAAATCGGCAGAAACCGTCAAGCTCGTACTCGCATTACTGGCATTTGCTTATTCAGAAGAAGATAGCCAAAGTACCAAAGGAAAATTTAAAAAGCAGATAGAAAAAAGCTTAGATAAGTTACATCACCAAGTTGTGAGTCATGCTAAAGATTTCAATGAACTCGAAGTAACTGAACAGCACAAGATACGTAAAAGAGCTAAACAGCTACGTTACTGCATCGAATTTATATCAAGCTTATATCCATCTAAAAATGTTCAACAGTTTTTAAAGAAATTGCAACCCGTGCAAAATACGTTAGGACTATATAACGATTTGTTTATAGCTGAAGATCTATTTAATAAAGCAATTGAACACGACCCGCACTTTTGGTTTGCTCTAGGATGGATTAAGACCAAACAGCCTTATTTACAAAATCAGTCTGCCGAATCTTTGCAAAAATTTAATCAAGTAAAAACTTTTTGGTAAGTATCTTATAGTCGCGACACATATGTCGCGACTTTTTATCTTATCGGTATTTACCAAATACTTTCCACACACCATTATCTGCTAACGGGTCATTATAGCTATCGCTACGCTGCTTTCTTGGTTTATCTCGGGCATCGACAAGTTCAAAGTGAGGCTCTACCCCTAGCACAATACCATTGGTATAAAAACGTGAACGTGTATATTCACTTTGACCATGCTGGAACACATAAGTTCTCAAGTCGATAAATTCACGGTGAGCAACGAGTGCTGCCGTATCATCACTCTGCAACCATTCTTGCATGGTAAAAATCTGATCTGTTTCAAATTGACCGCATTTTTCAATAAGACTTGCCACACCACGAAAAGTTTTCGACTCTTTAGCACGTGTTTTATTAATACGAATCCGATCTACATGAAAAAAGAATAATGGTAAGTTCAGATGGCTTGGTAAATGAATTGCATCTGGTAATTCATCTTCCATAAAAGGTTGAAAAAGCTCTTGTGCCCTTTCGATTAAATCTTTCCATTGTTGGTAATAGGCTAAAACTTCTTCTTGCAAACCATAATAAATTGGCAGTCCTTCCACGTGTTCCAAATATTGGGGTGGAAAAATATGCTGACGTAATAGAGCAATGTCTGTTTTTAAACTTTGAACGGCTATCGCATCTTGCATAATTAGAACTTCCAACACTTAGGCTATTTACAGACTAAGGCAAAGGTTTTGTTTCCGCAAGGCTTTGCCTATAATAAGCAGCTCTATTTTTGCGGGAATATGTCATGTCTCAAAAGATTAATGCAACAGATATTACTGAAGAAGAAGCGTTAAATGCTGTTTTCTTTGAGCGTGCGGATGAATTCATTAAACAAGCGAATGATTTTTGTCGCCCGCCTAAAGGCCAAAAGCCTGACCCTGCTGAGCTTCGCGGCCAAGTGAGTGCAGCCATGTTATTTGCCACTGCCCGTTTTAATACGTGGGTGGCTGCAAACAATTTTAAAGATGGCAATGAAATGCGCGATGCAAAAGAGCAAGTGATGTCTTATTTGCTTCAGCAATTTCAAATGATGCTCGAAGATAACTTTGATGAGTATTGTGAACAGTTCGAAAACTACTTACGTTTCCGTAAGAATGAAGATTTCCATGCTCACAAACATGACCATGATCATTAATAAGTTTTAAATATTCAAATAAAAAGCCACTTCATGTGGCTTTTTATTTGAATAAGTTAGTTATTGCTTTTGCGCTTGGCCATATTGGTCAGCCATCACTTCCACAAGGTTTGAAGGTTTAATATATTTTTTAATGACTGCATTCACATCGGCAACGGTCAGCTTAGTTAAGTCTTGATCATGCTTAACACGGTCAAGTAAAGTTTTACCCGACTCAAGCTCAATATTTAACATACCGTGAATGTTGCGCTCATCTTCTAATGCAGTAACACGTTTCTTCATGAGATCTGCTTTAGCTGCTTCAAGCTCTTGCTCAGTAATACCCTTCGTTAACAAGTCATTTAGTACTTTATGAACTGAATCAGAGACTTGTGCTGAACGCCCAGCCGTATAGTTTGCACTAATACTTAACGCACCAACATTCGTGTCCTGATCAAGTTGTAGACCTGTTCCAAAACCATATACCAATGCATTTTTTTCACGAAGCTCTTGAGCCAAACGTGATGAGATTTGAGAATCACCTAAAATATAATTCATTAAAATTAATGCAGGTGCGTCAGGATGGTTTTTCCCAACTGGTAGTGTGATTATACTTTGATAACTACCAAACTCGCGTTGTTCAGATAAAGCATGTACCTTCTGAGCAGGAAAATCGACATGTTTAATTAAGATTTTTTCGTATGGTTGATTACTGTTCCAGCTTCCAAACTCTTGATTCAATAAATTTTTCATTTTCTTTGCATCAAATGCACCAGTAATCGCAATTTGCGCATGGTTCATTGCAAAGAAATGCTGGTACAGCTCTTTAACTTGTTCTTGAGTCACATTCTTCAATTGTTTTTTAGCCAGCTCAGGTTCGAAGTGATAACGCAAATCACCCGGTTGGTATTCTTCAATTAAACGCGATAATGTTAAACCTGCCACGACATCTGGTTCAGTATAAGGACGATCAAGGCTCGATAAGCTTTGAGACTTAATTAAATCGAATTGAGATTGTTCAAATTTAGGATTTTTCATGACCTCTAAAACAAATTTGAAGAACTCATCAAATTTTTCAGTTTTAGATTGAATGTTAATAGTCATACCATTGCCGTCAGCACTTGCATAAGCTGCACCGCCTGCATCAATCGACTTATCTGCAATATCTTGCAAACTATATTTGTCAGAGCCACGCAGTAATAAATATGAAGTTAAATCAACAACTGTACCTTTATCAAATAAAGATTTTTCTGTACCAAAATCCATAGTAATAGTGGCATAGGTACGATCATCACGAGTTTCTACAGGGAACAAAGCATACTTCATTCCGTTTTTAAGTTTCCCGCGGCTAATCTTTTTCTCATTAGTTTCGGCATATTGCTTTGAGGTTTTTAAAAACTCGTTAACTTCTTGTTGATAAACTTTCGGGTCTTTTAAAGGCTCTGGTTTAACATCGGTTTGATCTAAAGTTTTAGGCTTATCTTTAGGGTCAAGTTGCAATGCTTTCTTTTGATCTTCAGGTGTCGGCAAAATATCGCCATCAATACGATGCCCAGCAACAAGGAACTGTTTCAAGGTTTGATTGACTTCATTGAGTTTCACTTTCTCAACTGCATCTAAATCTTTAAAATATTGGTCCCATTGCCCACCAGCTACACTGTAATCACTTAAACGAGAACCCAAAGCAACGGCATCTTTATTGACTAACTCACCTTGCGTTTTCATTAAGCTTTTTACGCGATTTAGCTCAGTCTCTGTAAAAGGCTTACCCTTTTCTATTCCCGAGAGTAAAGCACTTTCAACTTTATTAGGGTCATTTTTTGGTGAGTAAACCGCACCTAAAAATACGACATTAAAATCTTGATCTAACCATGTTGATGCCTGAACGTCTGTAGAAATACCCGTTTCAACCATGTTTTGGTATAAATGACCACTTGGTTGCATGGTATATAGCATTGGTGCTAAAGCGAGTGTTGGCTGAATTTTCGTGTTTTTTCCATTCATATAGATATGGAATTTGGCCAAATCACTGCCCTTTTTCACTACAAACTCACGATCCTTCATTTTTGTAGAATCTAAAACAGGTACCTGAACAGGCTTCGGCACAGCTCGTGCAGGAATCGGACTAAAATATTGGTCAATTGTTTTTAAAACATCAGTTTTATCAAACTTACCTGAAACGACCATCACAGCATTATTCGGTGCATACCAACTGCGGTAGAACTGGTTCAATTCAAGCATTTTAATAGATTTAAGCTCAGGTAAATCACCAATCGGTAACCGCCCTAAATACTTGTTTCCATAAGCCGATTTCCACATTTGATCCATTAAGACAGCAAAAGGCTGATCCATACGGACTTCACGTTCACGCTTTACGATTTCAATTTCAGAAGGTACAAATTTTTCTTGTAGCACCAATTTGTCCATACGCTCAGATTCAAGGTACAACACTTGATCTAGCGCATTTTTTTCTGGACGAACAATATTGGTATATTTGGTTGAATAGTAATCCGTGCTCGCATTTGTCATTAATGTATATTGATCTAAACGGCGCTGAAATTCTTCACCCTTTACGTTTTGCGTGCCTTTAAATGCCAAATGCTCAAGTAAATGTGCTAAGCCACTTTTACCTTGTGGGTCATTTAAAGAACCTGTCAAATAGATAGTATTAATAAAGATTTTATTTTCTTTGTCATTCGGTGCAAGCACTACCCGAAAGCCATTATCTAATTTATATTCCTCAATATTTTGCTTACTTTTTACTAATGTCGTTTGTGCAAAAGACGCAGCACTTAAACCAAGAATACATAGGGAGAGAGTCAGTTGTTTAAACTGCATGAACATAGAAATACCAATTAATTTGAATAATAAAAAATCAATAGTTGTAAGAGTATAGTAGGTAATTTAAGCTGACATTAATAGTAAAGTTTTGAAAAGAAAGCCGTTTATTTAAACGGCTTTTTATTTTAAAGAAAAATTTCTGCTTGCATATAGAGTTTGCCATATCCTGCAATTTCAATACGTTCCTGATTCAGTATATTGCAATATAAAATGCCTCCACGGCTAGAAGCTTGATAAGCCACAATATTATTTTTGCTCAGCTTTTCTGCCCATAACGGCGCTATTGCAGTATGAATTGAACCTGTAACAGGGTCTTCTTCAATGCCTGCAACAGGTGCAAAATAACGAGATACACAGTCATAGTGCTCGTCTGCTTTTGTAGTGATTACGACATCCATATCTGTAGTCGTAATAGCTGTCCGTTTACCTAAGGCTTTAAGTAAGTTCATGTCAGGCTGCTCATCCAATACGTCTTGCACTGATTCATACTCAACAATATAAGCTTGAACATTTTGATAAACAGCCTTAAATGGTTTGCTTAAAGCTTGTCGTAAAATAGCTGGATAATCTTCCACTTGTTCAGCCTTACGAATTGGAAAATTCATTCTGATTTTTCCATCTTCATCTTGGTGAACAATAAAAAGCCCTAAGTTTCGGACATGAAAATTAATAGTCTTTTTATCCGTAAAATCTTTAAAGAGTACGAAAGCACTCGCAAGAGTCGCATGACCACAAAAATCGACTTCAACCATTGGTGTAAACCAACGAATTTCATAGTTTTCAGAATCTATAATTTTTACAAAAGCAGTTTCAGATAAGTTATTTTCGAGTGCTATCTTTTGCATTAAATCTGCATCTAGCCACTCTTTTTCAACAATCACAGCAGCTGGATTTCCACGAAATAACTCTTTTGTAAAAGCATCGACTTGATACATTTTCATGATAGTGCTCTCTTTTGTACTAAGCTCATTTTCTAAAACTATTTAAAATAAAAACAGATACAGTTTTTTTAAAATTCACATCACAGTGGCAATTTAAGCATATAAAAAAACGGCTCATTCAGATATGAATGAGCCGTTTTATACTAACTATTAATGATGTTGAGTTAACTCAATTTCATCTTCACTATTTAATATGTCTTTATCTGTTTGGCCCATCAGTTGACTCGTCACTACACCTGCAGTCATTGAACCATTTACATTTAATGCAGTACGGCCCATATCAATTAACGGTTCGATTGAAATAAGCAGCGCAACCAAAGTTACAGGTAAACCCATTGCAGGAAGCACAATCAGTGCAGCAAAAGTTGCACCACCGCCAACACCAGCCACACCAATTGAACTTAAAGTCACAATACCCACTAAAGAAGCAATCCACATTGGGTCGAGTGTATTAATCCCCATAGTGGGAGCAACCATCACGGCCAACATTGCTGGGTATAAACCCGCACAACCATTTTGACCAATGGTTGCACCAAACGAAGCAGAAAAACTCGCAATAGATTCAGGAATACCCAAACGACGAGTTTGCGCTTCAATACTCAGTGGAATACTTGCTGCACTTGAACGACTTGTAAATGCGAATGTTAAAACAGGCGCAACTTTCTTAAAGAACTTAAGCGGAGAAACACCTGTTAGAGTCAAAATAATGGCATGAACGCCAAACATAATCGCCAAACCTAAATATGACGCAACTAAGAAACCACCTAGGTTTAAAATATCAGCAACGTTTGAACTTGCCACAACCTTAGTCATCAGCGCAAAAACGCCATACGGTGTAAGCGTCATGACTAAACGAACAAGCTTCATGACCCAAGACTGTAACGTCTGAATGGCAGTCAAAATACGCTGACCTTTTTCTGCATCATCTTTCATTAAATTAAGCGCAGCTATCCCTAAAAAGACAGCAAAAATAACTACACTAATAATTGAAGTCGGATTTGCACCCGTTAACTCAGCAAAAGGGTTACTTGGAATAAAGGAAAGAATAAATTGCGGTACGCTTAAGTCTGTTACTTTGCTTACATAATCAGTATTAATTGCAGTTAAACGCGCAGTTTCAGCAGCACCTTGTACTAAACCTTTGGCAGTTAAACCAAATAAGTTCGTCACAAATACACCAACCAGCGCAGCAATTAACGTTGTGAATAGTAGAGTTCCGATGGTATAGACGCTGATTTTTCCTAAAGAGGAGGCCTGATGCAACTTGGCTACTGCGCCTAAAATCGATACAAATACCAAAGGCATCACGACCATTTGTAAAAGTTTTACGTAGCCGTTACCAACAATATTAAACCAGCTAATAGATTCAGCAAGAATCGGATGGCCACCGCCATAAATCAAATGTAGTCCTAAACCAAACACTACACCTAAAACTAAGCCAGCAAGAACTTTTTTAGATAAGCTCCAGTCCGTTTTACGTGTTTGGGCGAGTAAAAATATTAACCCGACAAAAACCACAATATTGATGATTAAGGGTATATTCATTCCCAAACTCCAAATTATTGCTTGTGTCATCTTTTAAGGGGCATATTTGACCATAGCCGGCCTATATAAACTACCCTTTTCCACAATTTTCTAGCATGCAGATCATTGCCGATCTGGATGAGAATATAAAATGACTTTTAAATACATATATATCACTTTTAGGGCATAAGCTAAGTAGGACATTTATGTATTAAAATTAAGCACATTTCTGTATAAACTGTTGCTCAATAAAACCAATAAATTGCTTTAAATTGCTCCCCCATGTATCAGGAGGCTGAGCAACGACATAAGTGGTAAAGTGTGCAGATTCAGTATTAATTTCAAAACAGCTTAACGACAATTTATCAGCCACTTTAGTCAAATATGACTTTGGCAATAGCGCAAAGCCGACACCTAACTCCACACAACTGACAATACCGTCTAGACTGCCCATTTCCATAATTTGTGAAGGCGGCACACTATGGTCATTTAAAAACAGCTCAATTGCATGGCGGTAGGAACACCCTTGTCGAAATGCAATAAATCTGGTCTTTGTAAGCGTGGCAATGTTAGGAAACTCGGTTTGCTGTTTAGGGCAGACCAAAACCAATTGTTCCTGCCATATTGGATAGCTATATAACTCAGGAATCACATATTTCGAGGCAACAAAAGCGCAATCAAGCTCACCTTGCTGTACAGCGTTAATCAAATATCCTGTTGGGTGAGTTTGAAGCTCAATCGGCAAATTGGGATATTGCTGCATACACTGATTCAGCAATTGAGGAAGTCGTATGGCCGCTGTGGTTTCCATACTGCCTAAACGGATGGTTTCGTTCGGATCAATATCACTGTCTTGAAAGATTTTTTTCGCTTTATTGTGCAGCGCGATCATTTGAACAGCATAGCTATGCAACTGCTGCCCTGCATTGGTTAATGTCACGGGATTATGGCGATTTAATAAAACCACTCCTAACTCTTCTTCAAGCTTTTTCACATGACTGGTGATATTCGATTGAACCGTATACATTTTTTGTGCAGCCAGTGAAAAACTTCCACTCTCTGCAACCGCTAAAAAAAACTCTAGAGACTTAAGCAACATATCTCTATCTCAAAATAAGATAATTATTATCATATTAAATCATTTTTAAAGATTATCAAACTCGCTTTTAATAATAAAAAAATTGAGTGATTTCTCATGACTACGCTTTATCGAATGAGTCTGCTTGTATTTTTAGCAACTTGCTTGGGTATTGGTGTTTTTAGATTTTCCTACACTGCCCTCATGCCAATCATGATTGTGCAATACGGATGGACACATGACTTCGCAAGCTTCTTAGGCAGTGCAAATTTGCTGGGCTATTTGCTAGGTGCCTTGTTGGCGTTGTTTAGTATTAAAGAAAAATCTATTCCCATACTCATTGTAAGTTCGGCAGTTGTGGGCAGTTTAAGTCTACTCTGCTGTGCCTTCATACACATGCCATTGGTTTGGTTCGTGTTCTGGCGCACCATTTCAGGAATTGCAGGCAGCCTACTCATGATTTTGGCACCGAGCTTTGCCATGAAAAATATTGCAATGAGTCAAAGGCTCAAAGTCAATTTCTTAGGGTTTAGCGGCATTGGTGTAGGCGTGTTATATGCCACTATTATTATTCCCTTACTTAAAAATATGCCCGTTCAATATGTCTGGAGCATTTTTGCAGCGCTCTCTATTTTTGGCAGTTTGGTACTTTTCCAATTACTCAAACATCAACCACAGCAGTCTGTTCAAACAACTAGCCAAATCCCTCAAAGCATCAAACATTCACGCTTGGGAGTGGTCATTATTATTGCCTATATGTGCAGTGCTTTTGCCTATATTCCGCACTCTTTGTTTTGGATGGATTACTTATCGGGAACCTTGCATTTTCCATTGCAACAGCGAAATTTGTTTTGGGTGCTGTATGGCATCGGAAGCTGTATAGGCGCTTTTGTGGCGTACTGTTTAAGCCGCTTCACCGGATATTTACAAGCAATTAAATGGCTTTATGGCATTTACTGCATAGCCGTTGCATTACCGTTCTTTTCGCATGCCATCTCTTTACTTGCGTTGTCTTCATTCCTTACAGGTTTGCTCACGCCTGCCACCGTGTTTATTAGCTCCTATAGCCTTTTACAAATTTATGAGCAGCGTTATCAAAAACTCTGGAGCCTTGCCACGATTGGCTTTGCCAGTACCCAGCTTTTAGGTGGCGTGGTTATAAGCACCTTACATCATTTGCACTGGTCGTATGCCCACCTCTTTTTAATGAGTGGCATTGTTTTGCTATTCGCTTTAATCCTTTTAGTTCGCACCCGTTCTTCCATACCTATCACTCTCGGAGAAACCAAATCATGAAAACTCTGCTCTTTCCTTTATTTCTAGTTGCTTTCGTTCTTATTATTCAAGCCCTAGACCAGAGTTATCAAAAGAAAATCGGTGCACCCAAAACGGCAAAACACCATGAGTTTATGCAATAAAAAAAGCCCCGACTAATAAGGGGCTTGTCAATTTTTTCAAAATGAAAATTGACGATTAAATCTGTGTCGGAAAAAAAGTATCGTTTACATTTCTTGATTATTTACAAAGCAGCTTTATTGACAAAAAATGTCATATTTTGTCAATGTAGAGTGTTTTCCTCTCATCTATATTTATTCAAAATTTATAATTTTAATACTTAAAATAGAGTAAGACATGAGCAATAACAATTATATTGATGAGCTTTTGAAGCTCTTAGCGATGTTCGCTTTTATCTGCGTTTCATTATTAGCATTTAAATGTCGAACTATATTTGCACTGGACATCACAACATCCTATGAAGTCTCTGTAAAGATTATTATTTATATTGCCACAGCGGCTACTCTTGGCTTTTTAACACGCGATCATATTGAGTTTACAACACAATTTTTAATTGCTATTCCATTTGCATACTTTTGGCTATCGCCTGTTCTTGACTATAAAGCCATTCAAACCATCCCAGAGGTTCCATTTTACCTCTCTGGCCATGGTCAAATTTTAGGATTATTCCTCGTCATTATCTTCTGCTTTGCGCTATGGGTATTTAAAGAAACAAGCTCAAATTCGCATTAGTCTTAAAAAGTCTGAATAACGATTTTTCGTGATTTTTATAAAGTTAAAAATGGTCACTGAAATATATATTTTTATAATATATATTTTAAATAAATTACTTTATATCAATTAAAACTTAAAAATGTTAAATGTATCAAGCCCAGCAAATGCTGTTGTAGTAACTATTATTTCAATAATTGCTACATTTAGCCTTCTTATATGGAAGTTTAATGTTTATGTTGGTATAGATGTCTATACCAGTGGAGAAGTACTTTTCAAAACTCTGTTATATGTAATGGTAATAGGGCTATTTAGTTACTATTTCCGCTTTACCATTAAAATGAGTAACACGGTAATCTTTTCATTACCGCTGTTTTTCTTTTGCATTAGACCTATTTTGAACTATAAACTTACGCACAGTATTGGACAAGTTCCCCTCTACGCAACTCATTATGGTCAGGGTGGAATATTGTTAAGTTTAACTGTACTGACTTGTATGCTTTGGGCTTATACCGCTAACTCATAGCTTATTATTTGTATTAACTTCAATACTATAAAAAACTATAATACTCACAGAGTAATAAAAAAGCCCTCATTAAGGGCTTCTTTATGACAGTCTAATCTTCCATATGACGAATAATTGCCTCACCAAATTCAGAACAACGCAACAAGGTTGCTCCCGGCATTAAACGTTCAAAATCGTAAGTCACCGTTTTTGCTGAAATCGCTCCTGAAATACCTTTAATAATCAGGTCTGCCGCTTCCGTCCATCCCATATCTCGAAGCATCATTTCAGCAGAAAGAATAATTGAACCAGGGTTTACTTTATCTTGCCCAGCATATTTAGGTGCTGTGCCATGAGTTGCCTCATATACGGCAATTGCACCCCCGATATTTGCTCCCGGAGCAATTCCTATACCTCCTACTTCTGCTGCTAATGCATCAGAAATATAGTCACCATTTAAATTAAGGGTTGCTATCACTGAGTAGTCGGCAGGACGCATCAAAATTTGCTGTAAGAAAGCGTCCGCAATCACATCTTTAATTATGATATCTTTACCATTTTTAGGATTTTTAATTTTAACCCATGGACCACCATCTATGAGTTCACCACCAAAACGATCTAAAGCTAACTCATAACCCCATTCTTTAAATGCACCTTCGGTATATTTCATAATATTACCTTTATGAACAAGGGTTACCGATGGTTTGTCATTATCTATAGCAAACTGAATGGCTTTACGAACTAAACGTTGCGATCCTTCTTTAGATACTGGCTTGATTCCGATGCCGCATCCTTCTGGAAAGCGAATTTTTGTGACGCCCATTTCTTCTTGAAGGAACTTAATCACTTTTTTGGCTTCTTCAGAATCAGCTTTCCATTCAATACCCGCATAAATATCTTCCGAGTTTTCACGGAAAATCACCATGTCGGTTAGTTCAGGATGCTGAACAGGTGAAGGAACGCCTTCAAACCAACGTACAGGGCGTACACACACGTACAAGTCTAATTCTTGGCGTAATGCCACATTAAGTGAGCGAATACCGCCACCAACTGGAGTAGTTAATGGGCCTTTAATTGAAACGACAAATTCACGCAGAGCTTCAAAAGTTTCTTCTGGCATATAACTGCCATAAATTTTATTAGCCTTTTCACCGCAATAGACTTCCATCCACTCAATGGAACGTTTACCGCCATAGGCTTTTAAGACAGCCGCATCAACAACTGTTTTCATGGTCGGTGTAATATCTACACCAATACCATCACCCTCAATAAATGGAATAATTGGATGATTTGGTACATTCAGTGATAGGTCTGATTTTACTTTAATTTTATCACCGTCGGCAGGAACCACGATCTTCTGATAACCCATTGTGTAGATTCTCCCTTTTATAATATTTAACTAACCAAACAAAAATAATTATCGATAAACAATACTTTCAACTTTTATTAACGCATAATAGCTTAATCGAATTTAACCCTTTTTGAGATTTATGTGGGAAATAAGCAAATTTCACACTTAAATATAGCTCAATGTTTTTACCGCTTATTTGAAAGAAGAAGTCATTTTTTATGAAAATCGTCATTCTTAACAAACCTTATGACGTGCTCTCCCAATTTCGTAAAGACGAAGCGCACATGACGGTCTCTGACTTTATAGATGACCCGACTTTACGCATAGCAGGTCGTCTTGATATGGACTCTGAGGGTTTAGTTTTTTTAACCGATCATGGTGGTTTGAATCAGTTCATTACCAACCCTGCGAATAAAAAATACAAAACGTATTTAGTTCAAGTTGATGGCGATGTAACCGAAGAAGCGCTTGAGCAACTTCGTAAAGGTGTAGAGCTTAATGATGGTATGACTTTACCAGCTAAAGCGATTAAGGTAAGTGAACCTGAATGGTTATGGGACCGTGACCCTCCTGTACGTTACCGTGCCAACATTCCAACCTCTTGGATTGAAATCTCTATTTGTGAAGGTCGTAACCGCCAAGTTCGCCGCATGACCTCTGCGGTAGGTTTCCCAACTTTACGTCTCATTCGTACTAAAATTGGTTCAATTGATTTAGTTCAATTAGGACTAGAACCGGGTGAGACCAAAGAAATTGAACCTCTACTCTACCCTGACTTTAAAGATGTGCCAGCAGAACAACCTTATCGTTCACGTTCTTATGTGAAAAAACCGGGTGGTACAGGTGGTAAACCAATGGTTCGTAAGAACAAAGATGGTTCTGTTAAAAAGTCTGGTACAAAACGTATTTGGCAAATGGATGAAAGTGAGAAACCACGTCGTAAGACCAATGGTACAACTCGCCCAAATACCAAAGCTCCACGTGGTCGTGGCCGTAGTGGTCGATAAAACATTTACGTTTTAAAGCTCACTTAGGTGGGCTTTTTTTAATGCCATTTATTTTTATAAAAAAATAAAAAAAGCCGATGTATAAACACCGGCTTTTAAGCTATTCACATGAGTTAGTAATTAAGCACCAACACTTGCAAGAGCAGCATTAAATGTAGCGCTTGGACGCATTACAGCATTTACTTTCGCTGGATCAATTGCGTAATAACCACCGATATCGGCTGCTTTACCTTGTACTTGAGCAAGCTCAGCAACAATCTTCGGCTCTTCTTCAGCTAAAGTTTTTGCAAGTGAAGTAAACTTCGCTTTTAACTCAGCATCTTCGTTCTGTGCAGCAAGTGCTTCTGCCCAGTAAAGTGATAAGTAGAAATGGCTACCACGGTTGTCAAGCTCGCCTGTACGACGTGATGGAGACTTGTCGTTGTCAAGCAATTTACCAGTCGCTTCATCAAGTGTCTTAGCAAGCAACTTCGCACGAGCATTATTCTCTTTAACACCCATCTCTTCTAAAGAAGCTGCTAAAGCAAGGAACTCACCAAGCGAATCCCAACGTAAGTGGTTTTCTTCAACAAGTTGTTGTACGTGTTTAGGTGCTGAACCGCCTGCACCAGTTTCGTACATGCCACCACCCGCCATAAGCGGAACGATAGACAACATCTTCGCAGAAGTACCAAGTTCCATAATTGGGAACAAATCTGTTAAGTAGTCACGTAAAATGTTACCAGTCACAGAAATTGTATCTAAGCCACGAACTACGCGCTCAAGTGTGTAACGCATAGCACGTACTTGAGACATGATTTGGATATCAAGACCAGTCGTATCGTGATCTTTTAAGTACTTTTGTACTTTCTTGATCAATTCGTTTTCGTGTGGACGGTATGGGTCAAGCCAGAAGATCGCAGGCATGCCTGAGTTACGTGCACGAGTTACTGCAAGTTTTACCCAGTCACGAATCGGAGCATCTTTCACCTGACACATACGCCAGATATCGCCTTCTTCAACATTTTGAGTCAATAACACTTCACCAGTGTCAAGATCGGTAATGTTTGCGATACCAGCTTCAGCAATTTCAAAAGTCTTGTCATGAGAACCGTATTCTTCAGCTTTTTGAGCCATCAAACCAACGTTTGGTACTGTACCCATAGTCTTCGGATCGAAGTTACCATGCCATTTACAGAAATTGATCATTTCTTGGTAAATACGCGCAAATGTTGATTCAGGCATTACTGCTTTAGCATCGTATTGCTTACCATCAGCACCCCACATTTTACCACCAGCACGGATCATTGCAGGCATAGAAGCATCTACAATGATGTCGTTAGGTGAATGGAAGTTTGTGATGCCTTTTGCTGAGTCAACCATTGCAAGTGCAGGACGGTGTTCTTGGCAAGCATGTAAGTCTTCGATGATTTCTTCACGTAATGACGTTGGAAGCGTTTCGATTTTCTCGTATAACCCAGCCATACCGTTATTAACGTTAATACCTAATTCGTCAAATAACTTACCGTGTTTTTCAAAAGCTTCTTTGTAGTAGATTTTCACACAGTGACCGAACACGATCGGGTGTGAAACTTTCATCATTGTCGCTTTTACGTGTAAAGAGAATAAAATTCCTGCTTCTTTACAATCATCAAGTTCTTTTTCATAGAAATCACAAAGTGCTTTCTTGCTCATGAACATTGAGTCGATGATTTCGCCTTCTTGAAGCGCAACTTTTGGCTTAAGAACAATGCTCTTACCACTGTTTGTGATAAGTTCCATTTTTACATTACGTGCACGGTCAAGTGTCATTGACTTTTCACCGTGGTAGAAGTCACCTTCTTCCATGTGTGAAACGTGAGTTTGTGACCACTGTTTCCACTCGCTCATTGAGTGAGGGTGTTTCTTAGCGTAATTTTTAACGGCAGCAGGAGCACGACGGTCAGAGTTACCCTCACGAAGAACTGGGTTTACTGCTGAACCTAGGCATTTGCCATAACGAGCTTTAATAGTTTTTTCTTCTTCAGTCGCTGGGTTTTCCGGATAGTCAGGAATTGCAAAACCTTTAGATTGAAGTTCTTTAATACATGCTGTCAATTGCGCAACAGAGGCACTAATATTTGGGAGTTTAATAATGTTAGTATCTGGATCTTGTGTAAGACGACCTAGCTCAGCAAGGTTGTCGGATACCTTTTGCTCTTCACTTAGGTAGTCAGCGAATTCTGCGAGCACACGTGCAGCTACAGAGATGTCACTTTTAACAATCTCGATACCTGCTGGCTTAGTAAAGGTCTCAATGATCGGCAGTAGCGAATAAGTCGCCAATAATGGCGCCTCGTCAGTCAGTGTGTAAATGATAGTTGACTTTTCACCAGCCATATATAGCCCCTTCCGTTGAATTGAGTTTTGAGGACCGAGCTTTTGGCCCAGTGCCTACGAACCGATATGCTTAAATAAAACCCTGAGAGTATCGACTCTCATTGGCTTCCAGTCAACGAAATATCCAGTGATAACGACATTTCGCAGCGAAATAATACATAATTTAAATCTATTGATAATAATCTTATACCTAACTTATGGTAATACATCTAGGTTTACCAACTTTTAAGGTATAGATCAGTCTTAAATTACATGAGATATCTTTCAGAGTTCTGACAAATATTATACTTTTCATTCAAAATAAACTCAAAGATAACACCTATTTCAATTTTTAAAATCTACTAAAAAGTAAAAACCGATGTACGAAACATCGGTTTTTTATAAACTATTTAACTGTTATTCAGGCTTTTAACCATTTATCAGCTTTTGTTTGATCTTCAATAATAAGTTCAACTTCAGTTAAGTTTATACTTTCACCTGTAACTTCAAACGACAACAACTCATCACGGCGGAAAGCCAAGACTTGATAATTACCCTTTTGCTTAGCATATTTCTCAATAAGTTTTGTGGTCGCTTTTAATCCATCAATTGCGATAATGACATCATTGGCAGAAATACCTGCTTTTGCCCCAGCTCCTTCACGTTGAGCATTTTGTACCAATACACCTTCAGGTTTATCGGTTAGCTTTAAACCATAAGCCAAAGTCTTATCGTTTTTAAACGTATAACTTAAACCAAACTCAGGGAATAACTGATCTAGCGGTAACTCTTCAGTCGTGTTAATCAAATGATTGATTTGCTCAACCCAACTATCACCTGTTAACTCTTCACACAAATCAAAAACAGTACGTTCATTAACCTGAATACCGTTTTGGGTGTTTTCATACAAACGACGCATTAAGGCATCAAGACTAGAACCACGTAAACGCAAGCCTAAATCTAAACATAGGGCAACTAATGCGCCTTTGTTGTAATAGCTGGTGCCCGCATTATTCGTGTTTTCATCTGGACGATAAAACTTAATCCATGCATCAAAACTTGATTCAGCTACTGTTTGAACAAAGCGACCCGGATTTTGTAAATAACGATCAAGCTGTGACTTCAACAAATCTAGATAAGACTTTTGAGAGATCACACCACTACGTAATAAAATGAGGTCATCATAATATGAAGTGAAACCTTCAAAAATCCACAGTAGCGAGGTATAGCCTTCTTTATGAAGATTATAGTTTGCAAAATTTTCTGGGCGGATAAACTTCACCAACCAAGAATGAAAATACTCGTGGCTACACAAACCTAAGAAACGTTGATAGTCTTTCGAAGGTTCAGTTGGTTCATTCGATTTTGGTAAATCATCACGTGGTGTAATCAAACTTGTGCTGTTGCAATGCTCTAAGCCACCATAACTATTCCCTGTTGCCATCGTCATAAAGGTATAGTTTTTAAATGGCGCTGAACCAAACATTTCAATTTCAGCTGCACAGATTTTTTCAATGTCCGCTTTTAAACGGTCCACATTGGTACTGTGCTGTCCTGAAATTGCAAATTCATGTGCAATTCCGTGCGCTTCGAAACTAAAACGTGTTTGATCAGCCAGTTCAAATGGACTATCAATCAGTTGATCATAATGATCAGCTTTTAAGGTAAAACGTCCCTTAACTAAGCTTTTTGAAGCTAAGCCAGTTGCTAATTGAAAGTGTTTTAATTCATCAGGCAAAAAGATTTCTAATTCACAAGCAGATTGCTCTTGTCCATCTAAACCTAAGCATACACAGGCTGGGTTAATATATAGACGTGTTTGATCTACATAAGCACCACGTACTGATAAATCGTATGCATAGACATCATATTCAACAGTAATTAACTCATGATCGGTGTTAAATAAACGCCAGCGATTTTTTTCAGTTTTTTTAATATTGAGCATGCGTCCAGCTTCATCGTAAGCTTTTACAGCTTCAATATGCTTAGAAAATTCACGAATTAAATAACTGCCCGGAATCCACGTTGGTAACCATAGTTCCTGATTTGGATTCGCTAAAAAACGAATTGTTACGTGAACAAGGTGCTGTTTGTAATCATCGAACTCTATTTGATAATGCAACATAAATTCTTCAATTTAAAATAAGAACGGTTTCACCTTAGATTATCACTTTTTTGTATCGACTTGCGTAGATGTATTTTTTGGCAACAATTCAGACTAGCCTTCTACAAAAAAAAGGCATAGCATGCTGGGCATCTGTGTTCCGTATTTGCCAGTAAACGTCAAGGTCACCTAGTGAAATTCTTCCTATCTCTTTTTACACTGTTTAGTATTTTCTGTACTACTCTTACCAATGCTGCCCTTCTTAATATTGCTCCTGAGAGCGTCGAGGCCGCTGCATGGACAATTGTAGATACTCAATCTGGTCAAGTCATTTCTGAACATAATAGTCATGTGCAACGTGCACCAGCATCTTTAACCAAAATGATGGTTGCTTATATTGCATTAAAAGAGATTAAGGCTGGAAAATTAAAGCTAGATCAAGTTATTACTGCGACACCAGTAGTTAGCGTGGTTCAGTGGGATGAATCACAAATGTACCTTAAAGCAGGTGAGCAAATTTCAGTTGATCAGCTTTTGGCAGGTTTAATTGTGATGTCGGCAAATGATGCTGCGGTGACTTTGGCAGAAAAAATTTCTGGTGATGTGCCTCATTTTGTACAACGCATGAACCAAGAAGCTCAAGCTTTAGGCATGAAAGACACGCATTTTAGTAACCCTGCCGGGATTACAATGCCTGATCATTACACGACAGCACATGATTTAAGCTTATTAAGTCAGGCAGTGATTCACCAAACACCTGAATATTTACGTTATTCAAAAATGCCAAGCTTTAGCTACAATCAACGTTTTCACCATGCGACCAACCTTGCTTTGAAATATGATCCATCTGTAGATGGTTTAAAAACTGGCTATACCAAAGCAGCGGGTTATAACTTGGCTCTCACAGCTTCGCGTCCTTCATTTTCACCAAACTTACCGCAAAGACGTTTACTGGTTATTGTTTTAGGTACACCAAGTGCCGTAAAACGCGCTGAAATTGCCGATAAGTTAATGAATCTTGCGTATGCGTATACACGTGATGAAGTGGTTATTCCAGAGCAAAAACTAATTGCTGAGCTACCTGTGATTAAATCAACTTTAAAAATGTTTAAAGTAGAAACTAAGCAGCCAACCATTGTCACGACTTCTTTATATGCTGAGCCAGCAGCTATCGATTTAAATACGTTTGATTATGCTACACAGCGTATTCAAGTTCTTGATAGTAACAAGCAGCCTAAAACTATTGCTCCACTTGAAACCACTCAAACACGTGTAAATATTGAGTTAAATGAGCAAAAGTTAACTGCACCGTTAATGAAAGCGATGAACTTGGCAACAGTTTCAATTTATCAAAATAATCAACTGATTCGCAGCTTACAAATTGAAAATGATGTGCATATTGAAGAAGCGAACATTTTCCAAAGAATCATGATGTGGTTCTCTAATCTTTTCTCTATTTTTTCATCGAGTAACCATAGTGCAGCAAAACTCTACCCTGTAGATTCGCACTAAAAACATCAAATTGTGCACAGAGGCACAATAAATTTTATAAATAAAAGATGGCATAATTTAGCCATCTTTTTTTATAGAAAAATAATTAGGTGATAAAAATGGCCCAAAGTTTACATCATATTGTCATTGTCGGTGGTGGCGCAGGTGGTTTAGAACTTGCCACACAACTCGGTGAAACCTTTGGGAAAAGTGGTAAAGCCAAAATTACATTAGTCGACCAAAATTTGACTCATATCTGGAAGCCTCTACTTCATGAAATTGCGGCGGGTTCCTTAAACCCTCACGAAGAACAAACCAATTATTTTGCACATGCAGAAAAACATCATTACGAATTTATATTAGGAACACTTGTTGCAATTGATAAAGAGAAAAAAATAATAGATTTAGTCCCTCCTCAAGTATCTAAAGAGCAGAACACCCAAGTTCAAAAACTCAGTTATGACACGCTTATTTTAGCGCTTGGTTCAATATCCAATGACTTTAATACAACGGGTGTACGTGAAAATTGTCATTTTCTAGACAGTAGAAATCAAGCTGATATTTTCCAACAAGATCTTTTGCATTTGTACATTGAAGCACAAAATCAACCTAGCCAACGTACACTCAATATTGGAATTGTTGGTGCAGGTGCAACGGGTGTAGAACTTGCTGCAGAGCTTATAGAAACCACTAAAAACTTTTACCGATATGGTTTGAAAAAAATCCACCCTAATCAAGTCAAAATCACACTGATTGAAGCTTCCGAACGTATTTTACCTGCTTTAAGTGAGAAAACAGCTGAGCATAGTGCAAAACAGCTCCAAAAAATGGGTATCCAAATTTTAACTCGACATCGCGTTGAAAAAATTGATAAGCATTGCATCTATTTCAGTAACGGTAATGAACTCAAAAGTGATATTACGGTATGGGCAGCTGGCGTAAAAGCACCGAAAGTTCTTGAAAGTTTTACCGATTTTGAACGTGACAACATTAACCGTTTAATGGTCTATGCTACGCTGCAGACTTATTCTGACCCAAATGTATTCGCTTTTGGTGATTGTGCACACTGCCAACTTGATGCACGAAACCCTCCTCTTGGACCACGCGCTCAAGTTGCCAGTCAACAAGCAAGCTTTTTAGTTAATGCTATGGCAGCCAGACTGAATGGCCGTTCACAGCCGATGTTCACTTTTAATGACAAAGGTTCACTTGTGTCTTTAAGTCGTAATAAAGCCGTTGGAGAATTACTTGGGGATGTCAGTGTACAAGGATATATTGCTAAAACAATGTACGTATCTTTATACCGTTTACATCAAGCAACAATTCACGGATACACTAAAGCTGGACTACTCACAGTGAAAGATTTACTTACAAGACGAGTACGACCAAAAATTAAGCTGTATTGAGTTGAATTTTTTGAGTTCATCCCTATATAGGTAAAAACGCATTAGAAAAAGTGTTAAAGATTGAGATTTTGTAGTCTACAAAATTTATTTTTCACTTTATGATGTACGCTTTAATTGATTGAATGGATCAAAAACATGACTGCAATTGCAAATAACCACGTGGTTTCATTCCACTATAAATTAACAAACGCTGAGGGTGAAACACTTGATCAATCTCAAGGTGAACCACTTGCCTATTTGCACGGTGCAGGCAATATCATTCCTGGTTTAGAAAATGCATTAACTGGTAAAACTGTTGGTGATAAATTCACTGTAAACGTACCAGCTGCTGAAGGTTATGGCGAATACAACCCAGACCTAGTACAAGAAGTTCCAGCTCAAATGTTCCAAGGTGTTGATAACATTCAACCTGGTATGCAATTCCAAGCTCAAACTGATGACGGCGTTCAAATCGTTACAGTTAAAGCGGTTGAAGGCGACAACGTTGTTGTTGATGCTAACTTCCCACTTGCTGGCCAAGACTTAACTTTTGAAGTTGAAATCGTAGAAATCCGTGAAGCATCTGCTGAAGAGCTTGATCACGGTCATGTACACGGTGCTGGTGGTCACCACCACTAATTCATCTTTAACAAGATGATCAAAAGCAAAGCTTCGGCTTTGCTTTTTTTATGCATTTATTTTATATAATATTCAGTGAGTTAATTTATTATTGGACTATGCATGTCAAATGCTTATCAATTGATTTGGTTCCGACAAGATTTACGAGTGCGCGATCATGCAGCTTTATGGCATGCTTGCCAACAAGGTAATTCAATTGCATTAGTCATCTTATCGCCAGACCAGTGGAAACAGCACGACGATGCTCCAATAAAAATTAGTTTTTATTTAAGACAACTCAAAAAACTTCAAGAAGAATTGGCAGCTCTTCACATCCCTCTGGTTATTCAGGTCATCCCTTATTGGAAAGATATTGCAAAATCTATTTCTGACTTTAGTAAGAAATATAATATTGAAAATGTTTATGCCAATATTGAGGTAGGAGTAAATGAACTAAAAAGAGATAAAACTGTACAAGACATTTTAAATAAAGACAGTAAAGAACTTTTTTTATTTCATGACCGCACGATTTTTCCTCTGCGTTCAATTCGCAATAAATCAGAACAACCTTATCAAGTTTTTAGTGCCTTTAAAAAAGTGTGCTACTCAAAATTAGATACTAGTGGTTTACCTCAATGTTATCCTTTACCCAATAAACAAACTAAAGTTCCAACCGATTTATTAGAAGAGAAAAATACAAACTTAGCTGAAATTGAAAAGCTATTCTGTTCATCCATTACAACAGAACAGCAAGATTTATGGCCTGTTGGTGAGTCATATGCATTAGAACAACTAGATCATTTTATTGAAGACTCGGTATCTCACTATAAAGTCGAGCGAGATTTTCCCCACATAACAGGTACAAGTAAACTTTCGCCTTATTTAAATATTGGCATTTTATCTATACGTCAGTGTTTACAAGCATTATTCCGCAGTCAACATGGTAACTTTCATTTAACCAATGAAGGTCAGCAAACATGGTTAGATGAACTTATTTGGCGAGAGTTTTACCAACATATTTTATTTGACTTTCCTTATGTGTCTAAACATATTCCATTTAAAAAGGACACTCAAAAAATTCAATGGAATCATAACCCAGAACACCTAACTGCATGGCAAACTGGTCAAACGGGTATTCCTATAGTTGATGCCGGAATGCGCCAGCTTTTACAAACCGGCTGGATGCATAATCGAGTACGTATGATTACTGCTATGTTCTTATGTAAAAACTTACTGATCGATTGGCGTATTGGTGAGCAATGGTTTATGCAACATTTAATTGATGGAGACCTAGCTGCAAACAATGGTGGATGGCAATGGTGTGCTTCAACTGGAACAGATGCTGTACCCTATTTCCGAATTTTTAACCCGATTAGCCAATCACAAAAATTTGATCCGAATGGTGACTATATTCGCACATGGGTAAAAGAATTAGCTCATCTGGACAACAAATCTATTCATGATCCTTATTCAGCCAATAAGTCTCTTCGGTTGAATTATCCAAAACCGATTGTAGATTTAAAAGAAACGCGTCTCAAAGCAATTGAAACATTCAAGCGTATTTAGTTAACAATTACGTCTTATATGTTTGCTTTTGATTAAAAAATAATAACGGGATTTGACTATAAAGGGACTTTCAACTACAAATAAACAGTATAGATACTTAAAAAGGACATAAACAACAACAACTTCCAAAATCACGACCTTTCATTATAAAAGTATAAAAAAATTAACATTACAAAAAAGGTAGCATAAACCATATGCAACAAAAGAACCCAGGTAGAACACTCGTCTTATGGATTATTGCAGCTCATCTATTCATGGGAATGATTGCATATGAGTGGCTGCCTGTAAGTTTTAGAGGAAGCTGGATTTTTATTCTAATTCTTTTAGTTTCCGGTGCTTTTTTAGAAGTTGGTTTATCACTAATTGTGGGTTTACTCGCTTTTATTGGCGTATCTGTTTATTTTCTCCTTGACCTTGGAGCGCAAACGCATATTGAACGTCAGCTTCTTTTACTTTTTATTATTCCTCTTATTCCAGTTTTTTTAAGTGCCGTACGCCATAATATTGAAATTAACGTTCAGAAATATCGCGATATTCAAAGTTATGACCGAAATTATCGACGAGATATTTTCCCTTTAAGCGCTTTAAAATATTTTCAGCGTAGTTTTTTTAAGCTACTCGATCATCATAATGTTCAAGATTATGAAGTCTTCGTCATTAGTATTCTTAATCGTAGTCTAATCAAAGAAATGTTAGGAGATGATGTCTGGAAAACCACTCAAAATGAAATGATTACGATTTTGAGCCAACATCAGCCGAATGAAATTGTTTTCCAATTTGCTGATGATGATTTAGAGAACATATACAGCATTGTCATTCGTCAGCAAAAAACTGACGAAGAGCCTGACTTTATTAAAAAGTTAAGAGAAATTATGACACTGCGTCTTGAGGTTGAATATAAAGTTATTGTTATTCCACCTGAGGAGATGAACTAATGTCTACTCTTCTTAATATTTGTGGAATTGTGATCGCATCGAGCCAATATCCAGACGCCACTTTACAACAGTTCTATCGGCAATATTATCATTGTGAAATTAAAGCTGAACAAATAAAAACTGAAGTACAAACTCCAGAAGATCTTTCGATGTTCTTCCCTTATCAAGATACGTGGTGGCCTGTATTTACTCTTGACCAGATCAGTTCTGAAAGTTTTCAAAAGTTTATTCATAATGGAGTTCGACCCGGCATTATATTGCCAGATGAGGTTTTTGGTTTCCCTCACTATTTCTTGTTAAAAGAAGCAGTAAGCCAAGGCGCTATTCCAATCGTACTATTTAAAACTGAACAACCTCAGTATTTTGCTGCGAAGGCCACATTTTCAACAGCAATTGGTTTACGACCAATGGCTGCGTTTGTGAATACAGGATGGGATGAAAATTTAATTTCGCAGCCAGCGGGTAGTTATATTATTCAGTTAAATTCGGCAAACTTACCAATACCATCCAGAGAAATTAAACAAGGTAAACATTTATTTTATTCGGCCAAAAACTTTAACGGCCATATTTCAGGTTATGAAATTATCATTAATCCTTCGACCGATTTACCACTTTCCAATATTCGCTATCCACAACTCGGTATTTCGTGGAAATTTAATAATATTGATTATGTAAGCACACCTGAACATGTCAGTACAAATCTTATCGGTTATATATTTATTGGTTTAAGTGTAGTCGTTGTTCCTCTAGATCTGATTTTAACAACAACTTATCCAGATCTTCTCGGTACATTTGGTAGTTATATTTCATGGATCTCCTTAGTAGTAGGATTAATTCTATTATTGCTACTCATCTCTTCTATTATTAGGAGGGTCCGTACAAATGGCTCCAATTGATATTCTGTTTTTATTTGGCTTTTTAGGTATTTGGATTCCACAAGCATTTTGGGCGTGGCTAAGCTATCAAGCGTGGAAATATTCAAAAACAGCTGAAAAAGAACTACAAAATCTACCTATCCCCGAGAGATGGCCAGTCTTAAGCATTTTAATTCCCGCCTACAACGAAGGCGTAGTGATTGAAGATACTTTACATGCAATTGCTCAACAGGATTATCCAGCCGAAGCTTATGAAGTTCTACTAATTAATGATGGATCTAAAGATAACACGCTTGAAATTGCAGAAAACCTCGCAAAAATTTATCCATGCATAAAAATTGTTAATGTTCCAAAAGGTATGGGGGGTAAAGGGAAATCAAGAACCCTTAATAACGGGCTTCCTCATGCTAAAGGTGAATTAATTGTTGTTTATGATGCCGATAGTACTCCTGAACCCGATTGCGTTCGATTACTCGCACAAACCCTACTTGCAGACAAGAAACTAGTCGCTGTAAATGGCAAAGTAAGAACCCGTAACTGGCAAGATAGTATTTTGACGCGCTTTATTGCGATTGAGTTCATCTTTTTCCAATGGATCTTTCAAGGTGGACGTTGGCAACGTTTTGAGTTATCAACATTGATGGGCACTAACTACGTCATCTGGCGTGATGCCTTAGAAACCTTAGGTGGTTTTGATGAAAAGTCGCTAGTGGATGACACAGAAATGAGTTTCCGAATTTTTATCGGACAAAAACGAATTAAATGGGTTCCTTATGCAATTGGTTGGCAGCAAGATCCGCCTTCGTTAAGTGTATTCGTTAAACAGCGTTCACGTTGGACTCAAGGTAATTTTTATGTGACACGTAAATATTTACCAGTAGCGCTCAGAACACCATTCCCTATCGGAATTGAAATTCTGAATAACATCATGTGCTATATCCTTTTCGTACCAGCTCTGTTCTGGAGTCATATTACGTTAACGCTTGGTTTACTTGATATTGCAGGTATTTCAGTTCCGGGACCATTTACCCTCTTGTGGGGCCTTTCATTTTGCCTATATGTAGCGCAAATGTGGTTTACGCTTTCTCTAGAAAAGGTTAAACCAGAGCTCTATTTTTATTCAGTTTTATCTTATGTAAGTTACTCACAAATATTTTTATTTATTGTATTTAAAGCCGCATTCGACATGCTAAAAAATAAAATACAAGGTAATTCACTTCAGTGGTACAAAACAGAAAGAAGCAAGGAGAAAAAATAAATGAAAAAGACTTTTAAACTTTATCCACTCATACAAGCACTCCTTGCTAGCAGTTGCCTTATGTTAGCTGTGCCAGCTCATACCAACACATGGACTTTAGACGATATTAGTACATCAACTAAATATACCGTTGAGCCTCACTTTTTCTATATTGGAAAAGGTGCAGAGTGGCAGAACATTCAGTTTTCCAGTGACTATTCCACTGAAAGTGACACAACATTACTCGTAAAATATGACGATAAGCTCATCTACAACACCACCTTAAATGGGAGTGGACAATTTAAATTTGATATTCCAGCCAGCAAGACTGGTTTTCATCGCTTAGATTTGATTATTCAGCAATATTCTAAACCAACCTCTTTAAATCAAGCCAAAGATACATTCTGTACTGAAGATATCGATCATTTGACATATTTAAGTAATTCTCAACTCGACTTTACATCTATTCGAAATGTTTATCGCTTAAAAGATTTACCTGATGCTTTGTTTAACCCCCAAGCGAAGAGACCCACTCCTTTTGTCGGTATCTTGAAATACAACCGCAAGGAGATTACCGAAGCCTCTATGCTTGCTCGACTAGCAACTTCTTGGAGCTCTGTCACTCCTATTGAATGGATCGATTCTGGACAAACCAATTTAAACCCTGAAACCAAGTTTGTTATTGAAATAATAAAATCGACACCTCCACTTAAAAATGGAGCCTTTGTACAAATTTCAAAACCGACAGATGGTGCTCCTACCCTCTCTATCACTTATCACACACCACAAGAACTTACTGCTGCTATTAATGGATTAATTAATCCAGCTTATGTACAGCAGCTTGATACAGGCAGTGCAATTTTCCCAACTACAATTTCTCCACCAGCTTGGGCTCAATTCAAGAAAATTGATACGCTTGCAGACTTAGGTATTGAAGATTTCCGCTTAAATCACGCTGAAAAAAATTTGTTTCTCGATTTTCCAGCAGTATGGCAACCTACTGACATCCTACAAGGACAAATTGCCCTTCGTATTCAAAGCGGCCTATTACAGGGTTCAAATATTACGGCATGGCTAGATGGTGGTCTTGCAGGTAGTATGAAAACTGCAGATCTTGCCTCTGACCCAGTTAATCGACAATTCAACATTTTTGCAAAGTCTATTTCTAATACAACCAACTTTAGCTTGAAGCTTGAAAACTCGGTCATTGCCAACTCTCAATGTCTGCCCACTGCTCATGGTTCACTTTGGGTCGATACAGCCAAATCGACTGTCAAGCTTCCACACAAACTTAAAAATGGGGTGGCAGCCCTTTCCATGACATTAGCAACCAAACCAATAATTGCAATTGATGATCAATCTGGTGCATTAAATATTGCGGTTACATTAGGGCAAGTCGCTAAAAAAATGTTACTTACTGATGCTCCAATTCCACTGAATCTAGTACGTTTTTCTCCCAATGCTCCACAAGCAGTTAATGTGATTGTGAATAAACAGATTTATCAACAACAAGTCTCAATGCATCAAAACATTATTTATGCGCCAGCAGCAGCAAACGGTTTTATTGTGAGTTATAACAATAATCGCTTTGATGTCATTACTGACTCTGAAAATGGTGCACAAACTTTCATGCATCTATGGGGAACCATTCAACATAAAATTCCAAATAATGTGACCAAAATGTTGGTTTCAGAAAACGGCAATATCTATGTTCTCCAAAAATTAATTGTAGGTAATCAAAAAGCTCCATTAGTTCAACAATCTTCATTCTTTTTATTGGTTGTGATTATCTCTGCAATTATGATAATAGTGATCTTCTTGTGGTATTGGTTACGACGTAATAATGAGAAAACAGATACCAATTAAAATAACTGCTTTTATTATTTTAATTATATGTAGTGTAGTGGCTTATGCGGGGTTGTTCAAAAATCATGGACAACCCCCAGTCATCGAAGGAATTTTTTGGCAACCAGATAACAATACCACTCCTCCAAAAGGAAACTGGCATTATTTAGGAGTCAACACTTTTGTTCCCCAGTGGTCAGTCGTTGAATCTAAATCGTGGTGGACAAACTCCAACCTCCCACAATGGGAAAAAGCCATTGATATACAGAAAATTAAGCAACAACCTTGGGCTAAAAATCTCATATTAGGTTTAGCTGGTGAATATAATGAACCAGCAGCACGTGTAAATGTTGTTGCTTTAGGAGAAAAATCTGCACAAATTATTCAAGAACAAAATGATGCATCTTTAAAAGGTTACTATTTTCCAGTCGAAGCTGATCCAACTTGGTTAAGGGTAAGCACACTAGGTCATGTTCTAGAAAAACTGCCAGCACCTATTTGGGTGAGCATTTATAGTGGTGAAAGAGAACCTGAAAATTATAATTTATGGGTTAAAAGTTGGCTACCTAGCCAAGCTGGTGTCTTTTTCCAAGATGGTGTAGGTGTCGGCGTAAGAACCCCTCAACAAGCCAGACGTATTTTAGACCAACTTGAACAAACTCTTGGAAAAAATAAAACTGTTATTGTACTAGAAGCATTTCGCACCAAAAAAAATGGACAATTCCGAGCAGCCTATCCTTGGGAAATTATTTCTCAGATTAAAGCATATGAAGGCAAAACAATTTATATCTTTGATGGTCCTCACTATATGGGACGCTGGTCGGTTTATATCGTCGGTTTATGGTATCGCCTGACTTATGGCAGCATTCCTGCCACCATAAGTGAATCAGAAAATTCAAAATAAATACTTTTTATTCAGAAGTTCTGACAATTTCATCTAATATTCGCTGGGCAGCACGCCCATCACCAAACGGATTTTCAACATTTGCCATTTTTTGGTAATGCTGCGAATCTGTTAAAAGTTTTTCAGCCTCATCAATAATTTTTTGCTGATTTGTTCCAACAAGTACTCCTGCCCCGACTTCCACGACTTCAGGTCGTTCAGTGGTGTCTCGTAAAATTAATACAGGCTTATTAAACGAAGGGCTTTCCTCTTGTAAACCACCAGAGTCCGTTAAAATGAAGATAGAACGGTTTATGACGGCTAATAAACTTGGATAATCAAGTGGTTTAACCAAGTGAATTTGAGCATGATTTTTAAACTTATCATGCACTACATCATGTACAGCTGGGTTTAAATGCACAGGCCAAATAAAATGTAAATCAGGATGATGATTAGCTAAATATTCAACTGCATTACAAATATTTTGAATTCCCTCACCAAAATTTTCACGGCGGTGAGCGGTAATAAGTACGACTTTATCGTTTTGTTTTAACTCAATTCCGTAAGGTTCGAGCTGATTTTTTAAACCAGCTTTTTCAGAAATTAACTTTCTGCCTAAATATACAGCATCGACTACTGTATTGCCTGTCACTGTAATTAACGAAGGCTTGATTTGCTCATTAAGTAGATTTCTTTTTGATTGTTCAGTCGGAGCAAAATGCCATTTAGTAATACGCGAAACTAACTGACGGTTACCTTCCTCAGGGAAAGGATGATCTAAATCATAAGAACGTAAACCTGCTTCTACATGGGCAACAGGGATTTTCATTGAAAATGCGACTAATCCAGCAGCTAATACAGTGGTAGTATCACCCTGAATGACTATCGCATCTCTTTTTTTACCATCGGTGTAAACATGCTCTAGTTGAGCCAAACCATGAATTAATAGCTGATTTAGGCTTTGCCCTGCATTCATAATTTTAAGTCGGTGGTCAATTTCAACCCCAAAAAAATCTATAGCATCTCGCACTAATTCATCATGCTGACCCGTGAAAATAACTTCAACCTGAAATCGCGAGTCTTGTTTTGCTAATAAAATTACCGGAGCTAGCTTTATTAGCTCTGGACGAGTACCGAATACAATCGAAATAAAAAATTTTTTCATTATTAGAAGTCCTTATAAAAAACAAGTTCTACTCGGGTATTGTTGTAATGATCTTTTGTATTAACAGGCACGTCTTTAAAATAGTTGCCATATAGACGTTCAACACGTAGTTTTATGGGTTGATAGTTAAAAGGCTGCCATGAAATCCCTGGCCCATATTCAAATAAATTATTGTAATATTCATTTTTACTGTCTGCTAAGCCATGCAATTTCACATAAGCCTGCACAGTTCCATTGTCTCCCTTATATAAATTTAAACCTGTGCGTAAGCGCAAATCTCCAATAACGTTATAGTCTTCTCTTGAATAAGTCGCGACATTGCCATAGAGGTCAGTAAAGTAATTATCTAAACAAAGTGTATGATTACAGTTAGATTGGGAATACCACTCTTGATAACCTGTTACCCCTCCAACTACACTTTCACGAAATTTTTTTCGATTTCGATCAATCAAGTCATAACTTCCGCCAACTTCGACATAAGCTCGAACAGGAATAGAAGTCCATGGTTGATAATTTGCACCTACCCCAAGAGTAACTGCATTTTCATCAATAATTTCAGGTCGTACTCCACCTTGAGATTTAGTGTCACGGTTTAAATTAAGAAAACCGTAGACTTGAGCACGACCATTGTCGATGTTTTTACCGTACCGAACTTTTAAAGGAAAAATAACGTCGTCATAACGTGACTCATAAGAGGGTGCAAAATAGATATCCCCAAAATATGGCTTAACCTCACCTCCACTTAAATTTTTAACAGCTTGAGTTGCCTTCGCAGCAATTGCTGGATCTGAAGATGAAGTTAGTTCTTTAAATAAAACCAGTGCATCACGATTCTTTTTCTGTTGATTCAGCAAATATGCTTCTTGTAATTTTAAAGTGTCGTCTTGAGGAGCTAAAGCTCTTGCTTGTCTTAAACTTTGTAAAGCCTCATCTCTTTTTTCGAGCCGAATTTGTAAATAAGTAAGGCTTTTCCAGACTTTAATATCTGTAGGGGTCAGCTTGCTCAGCTCAACTAATATTTTTTCTGCTTCTTGAGGTTGAGACTGCTCTATTTTATAGAATCTGTCCCATTTATCATAAATGAGGTTTCCAGGTTTATATTCAGAGGTAACTGGGTCTTGTGCATAAACAGAACACACACTTACTACCGTTGAAGAAATGACTACTCCCATAAGTAATATCGAATGCGTTATAGAGTTTATTGTTTTGCTATTTCTCATTATCACCTCTACAGTAAATTAGAGTTATTAAGGGTAATTTGTTAGAATGATCAATAAATATCATAATTTAAAATAATGAGTTACATCGTTAAGTTAGGTTAAGGATGATTTAATATAAATAGTTTAGTCTCCATTTTTATTATTGATCTATTCTTTAGTATCCCTAAATTCCCTATAATGATGACATATTTTTTGATCAATAATTTGTAAAATTTCATAGCATCTATAAAACATTTATAAGGCAAAACACATGGCTTTTCCACATCATACAGAGCATCATGCAATTCACCGTTCAGGTTGGTTAAGAGCTTCAGTATTAGGAGCCAATGATGGAATTATTTCTGTCACTAGTTTAATTATGGGTATGGCAGCAAGTGGAGCTAACTCACATACTTTATTAATTACATGCATTGCTGGACTAATTTCTGGGGCTACATCAATGGCTGCTGGAGAATATATTTCCGTAAAATCTCAAGAAGATATTGAAAAAGCAGATTTAGCGATTGAAGCAAAAGAACTCTCTAAGCACCCTCAAAAAGAGTTAGATGAGCTAACTCAAATTTATATTTCTAGAGGCCTATCTAAAGAATTGGCTCAAGAAGTTGCTTTGCAGCTAACCACTCATGATGCATTGGGTGCACATGCCCGTGATGAAATCGGCATTCATGAAAATACCGCAGCCAATCCTGTACAAGCCGCACTATCATCTGCTGCATCATTTTCTTTTGGGGCTTTTTTTCCCATGCTGGCTATATTACTCAGCCCGAATCAATGGATTATGCCTGCTGTCCTAGCCACAGGAATTCTTTCATTAGCGATTTTAGGTGCACTTTCAAGTTACTTTGCTGGTACATCTAAACTTAAAGGCAGTTTACGTATTACCTTATGGGGAATTTTAGCAATGGCTTTTTCAAGCTGGATTGGTTCTTTATTTAATGTCACGCCATTATAAAAAGATCTTTTAAATAGTGTTCTAGAATATTTAAAAATTAAATAGCCAATATTATTTGCTCTTCATTCTATTTTCACGTTATGGTGAAGTGAAAGAAATGAGGTGAATAAAATGAGCCTATTACAACAACTTGCAATTAAACATCCAATTTTTTTGGCTCCCATGGCAGGAGTTTCTACACCAGAACTAGCAGCCGAGGTTTCAAATCAAGGAGGCCTTGGATCATTAGGTTTGGGAGCAAACACTCCACAAAGTGCACGTGAACAAATTTTAAAAACTCAAGCACTCACTGAAAACTCATTTCAGGTTAATTTTTTCTGTCATCAATCTACAGAACTTAACCTAGAAAAAGCACAACAATGGATTGAATATTTACGTCCTCATTTCGAAAAATTTGGTGTTCAACCTCCTCAAGAGTTGCACTGTATTTATCCAAGTTTTTTAGACAATGATGACTTTTTAAATGTTGTTTTAGAAACTAAACCTAAAGCGGTGAGCTTCCATTTTGGTATTCCGCATCCGCATCAAATTAAAGCTTTGAAAGAAGCTGGTATTTTGACTATGGTTTCGGCCACCAACCTGATTGAAGCGCAAGCGATTGAAGCAGCAGGTATCGATATCATCATTGCTCAAGGTATTGAAGCAGGTGGACATCGAGGAATTTTCAACCAGACTTTTGATGCAGCGATTAAAACCAGTGACTTGGTCCAATTGATTGTGAAGCATTGTAAGCTTCCTGTTGTAGCTGCGGGTGGCATTATGACTGGCTTGCAGGCCAAACATATGTTGCGTTTAGGAGCAACCGCAGTCCAGTTAGGTACAGCATTCGTTCAATGCCAAACTTCAAATGCTTCTGCTGAATATCGCAAAGCATTATTTACTGAACCTGTAACGCAAATTAGTGCAAGCCTTTCTGGGCGTCCAGCTCGCGGTTTATTGAACCATTGGCATACTAAAATTGATTCACCTACTCGACCTCTCCAACCTGAATACCCTTATGCTTATGATTTAGCAAAACAACTCAATGCTCTTGCGAGTAAACACCATGACTATGGTTTTGGTGCATTTTGGGCAGGAAGTAATGTTGCACAAATACGCGAATTAGGCGCTTCTGATCTGGTCAATCAACTGGTTGTTGAAATGTTAGATAATGAATAAATAAAGATTTTAAGCAACCAGTCGTGTACTGGTTGCTTTATTTTAGTGAGTAGCTAATAAATTAACTTGTTCAACCTGAACATCACTCATCAAATTACCTTCTGCAAGCAATTGATTAAAATAACTCTCGACCACTAATGCTTGTTCAGCAGTAGTTTCAACTTTATACATATTTTGACGGAATTCGTTACTCGAACGTAAGCCTTTGGTGTACCAAGCAATATGCTTACGAGCAATACGACATCCAGAATATTCACCATAAAATTGATATAACTCAGACAAATGTCCTAAAAGTACATCTTTGACTTCTTCAATATTTGGAGCAGCCAAATGCTCACCAGTTTTTAAATAATGGGCAATTTCACGGAAAATCCATGGACGACCTTGTGCGGCCCGTCCAATCATAATTGCATCGGCACCAGTATAGTCCAGTACATATTTTGCTTTCTCAGGACTATCAATGTCACCATTGGCAATCACAGGAATATTAATTAATTCTTTAACATGTTTAATTAATTCATAACGTGCTGTATTTAAATACATGTCTTCACGTGTACGGCCATGCAATGCTAACGCAGCAATCCCCGCCTCTTCAGCACGTTTAGCCACGCGTAAAATATTTTCTTGGCCATTTAAAAATCCCAAACGGGTTTTTAACGTCACAGGAACATCAACTGCTTCAACAACAGCATCTAGTATTCGAGCTACCAAGTCCTCATCTTGTAATAATGCTGAACCTGCTAATTTATTGCATACTTTTTTTGCAGGACATCCCATATTGATATCAACAATTTGTGCCCCATTTGCAACTTGATAGCGAGCAGCCTCAGCTAACTGTTCTGGGTCAGAACCTGCGATTTGCGCAGAGATAGGAGCCAACTCTCCATCAAAATTCGCACGATAAAGACTTTTTTTAGTCATTCGCAAAGTTTTGTCGGCAGTCATCATTTCACTCACCGCATGACCCGCACCAAAATACTTGCACAGTGTTCTAAATGGACGGTCAGTTACACCAGCCATAGGAGCAACAATTAAATTATTTGACAGTTGATAGGGACCAATATACATATATATTCATACAATTCATGATCAACATAGTATACTTCATCCGCTTGATCAGCTCATCTTTTTTGCAGGTGCTTTCCTCGCCATGAACAAACCGTTGTCTTCCCGTTTTTTATTAAAATCATTCGGTGTAGTCACCGTATGCATGAGTTTAGCTGCTTGTGGAGATAAAGCCTGGTGGTCAAAAAATGATGAGCCCGATTTAGAAAGTCAGCAAATTAAAAAGTTAATTCCATCGCGCGTGCATGATCGTGAGTCATGGGCCAAAGATATTGACGATATTATGCAGGAATTAAAAATTCCGAAAACCAAGCAAAATGTTTGTAGTATTGTCGCGATTGTAGATCAGGAATCTAACTTTGTTGCCAATCCTGTAGTACCGGGTCTTGGTAAAAAAGCGGTCGATGAAGTCAGTACCCGTTTAAATGAAAAGTTTGAAGATAAACTTGGGCAAAAAGTGGGTGGCACTGTCGCAGGCTACTTCGAAGAAGTATTAAAAACCCAGCCTTCTCCTGATAACAACTACATGAGTCAGATGCGTAAAGTAAAAACTGAAAAAGATCTCGACTTACTTTATCGTCAAATTTTTGATTTTATGACTCAACATTATCATGTTAGTGCTTTAACGGGTGCAGCCAAACTGGTTGGACAAGATATTGGCGAGAAAATGAATCCAATCACTACACTGGGTTCAATGCAAGTTCATATTAATTATGCAAAAGCTCATAAGCGCACTAGTATGAATATTAATGATCTTAGAAATGATCTTTATACGCAATATGGTGGTTTATATTATGGCATTCATCGCTTGATGGTATATCCAGCAGACTATGATAAGGCGATTTACCGTTTTGCTGATTATAACTCAGGTATGTACTCTAGCCGTAATGCTGCTTTTCAAAGCATGCTCGATGCCCTTACTGATACTAAACTTACTTTAGATGGTGATTTATTACTTTACAATAAATCTGGTGATCCACTCGCAGTTCAGAGTCAGTCAGAAAAAGAGTTAATGAAACTATTTACTGCAAATAATGTTTTAATTACTCCAAGACAACTTCGCGATGATCTGAAGTTAGAAAAAGAGAAAAAGTTTGAAAGTACAACAACTTATATTGCATTAACTAAACTTTATAAGGCTAAAACTGGCAAAGAACCGATCTATGCCATGATGCCTCAAGTGGTCATTTCTGGGCCTAAATTAAGTCGTGACTATAATACTAACTGGTATGCAACCCGCGTAAACGGACGATATGAATCATGTATGCAACGAGCGAAACGAATAAGATAATAAAAAACCTCGCCCTGTTCGATTTTGATGGAACCTTGTGCACTAAAGACAGTTTTACAGGCTTCATCTTTTATGCATTATCTAAGCGCCACATTGTGAAGCAAGGCTTGAAAATCCTGCCATGGATTCAAGCCTATTATCTTAATTTTTATCCAGCTCATGCGATGCGAGCTAAACTTTTTCGCAGTATGTTTAGCAATACTCCAGCCATTGAACTGCAAAGGTTAGGCGAAGAATATGCACAAGAGCTCGTCTCAACGCTTTCACCTGAAATCTTCGCACAGCTACAACAACATCAGTTACTTGGTGATCAAGTAGTATTGGTTTCAGCTTCAATTGATATCTATCTTGCTCCACTTTGCAAATTACTCGATATCGAATTAATTTGTACTGAAACTCAAATTAAAAATGGCATGATGACGGGCTACTATTCAACGCCAGATTGTAGTAATGAACAAAAGAAGTTAAGAATACATGAACAATATTCTTTGCAGGATTATTATCAAATTTATGCTTATGGGAATACTTCAGAAGATTTAGACATGCTGAGTCTTGCCACCCACCCTTTTATGGTTGGTGAAGATCGAATCTTGCCATCATTAACACCACAAAAAAAGCTCGCATAAAGCGAGCTTTTTAATTTATCACAACTTAATAAATTGCCATATGATCACGATGAATCATTTCAAGTGAACGAGCTTCACCTAACACTTGATAAACCTTATCCGAGGCTAAGCCTTTAATGATTTCAGCAGAACGCGAACTAAAGTTTACTCGTCCAACTGCAATGCGCTTACCCTGTTTATCAACGCATTCAACCACATCGCCACGATCAAAGTGACCTTCAACAGTTTTGACTCCAACAGGGAGTAAACTACGGTGTTTCAATTTAATCGCTTCAACCGCACCATCATCAATCACCAGACGACCTGCTGTTTGCAAATGCGCAGCAAGCCACTGTTGATGCGCTGTCATACGGTCTTTATCAGTCGTGAATAACGTACCTAACATTTCGCCAGCCATTACTCGTGACAATACATTGTCACTTTCACCACTAGCAATCAGTGTTGGACAGCCTGACTTGGCAGCTAAACGCGCAGCACGAACTTTAGTGACCATGCCACCTCGTCCAAGAAGTCCACCACCACCAGCCATTTCAAATAAGACATCGTCCATGGCACGCACAGTTGATAACAACTTTGCATCAGGGTTATGGCGTGGGTCTGAGTCAAACATGCCTTGCTGATCTGTTAAAATGATCAGTAAATCAGCATGTACTTGACCAGCAACCATTGCTGCTAAGGTATCGTTATCACCAAAACGAATCTCGTCAGTAGAGACTGTGTCGTTTTCATTGATAACCGGAATAACACGCCAGTCAATCAAGTTCTGCAACGCATCGCATGAGTTCAAATAACGACGGCGATCTGCCAAATCATCATGTGTTAGTAACACTTGCGCTGTTCGAATACTATGATTTTCAAGCACGCTAGACCACGTATGAATTAGGCCCATCTGCCCAATTGCGGCACATGCTTGTAAACTGGGTAGATCGGTGGGTCGACTCGCAAGCTTCATACGAACCATACCTTCAGCTACAGCTCCTGAAGACACTAAAATAATTTCGTGCCCAGCATTGTGTAAATCTGCAATCTGTTTCGCCCAATGCGAAATAGCTTCCAGATCTAGCCCCTGCCCATTTGCTGTGAGTAAAGATGATCCGATTTTAACAACGATTCGTTTACACTCACTGAGCTTACGTTGCCCATCGACCACTTCTATCATGTTTTCCTCGGTTTTTTAGTCACGAACGTAGATGCTTTCTACATCATTGTCGTCTTCATCATCGTCAAAATCATCATCATCGTCCATCATACTTTCGAGACGTTGTGCTCGACGCATCGCACGATATGCTTCTTTTGCCGCAATGGTTTGTTCACGTGTTTCAACTTCTAGTTGTTCACGGAAAGCTCTTACTTCTGCTGCGTATTCAGGATCTTCAACTTCGCGTTCGCGTTGTTGTTCAATCTGATCCATCAAGTAATACACAACGTCTTTTGTTCCTTCGCTTAATAAGCCTGAAGTCTTAAAGACAGGACCAGTCCATTTCAACTCGTCTAGAATGTGCTGACACCACTCTTCACGACTTTCTTCAGCAATTTGATCCAATTTATTGAGTACTAAAACAACTGGTAGTTTGGCTAAAGTAGGAGAAAACTTAGCCAACTCATTCATAATTGCTTTTGCATTATGCGCTGGATCTGAACCATCAATTGGTTGCACATCAATAATGTGTAGAAGAATACGAGTACGTGCCAAGTGTTTAAGGAAACGAATTCCTAGACCTGCACCTTCTGCCGCACCTTCAATAAGACCCGGAATATCGGCCATTACAAATGAACGATGACGGTCAGCATCTACAACACCTAAGTTTGGAACCATAGTGGTAAATGGATAGTCCGCTACTTTCGGTTTTGCAGCACTTACAGCACGAATGAAAGTAGATTTACCAGCGTTTGGCATACCTAATAAGCCAACATCCGCTAATACTTTCAACTCAAGACGAATTTCACGAAATTCACCTTTTATACCAGTCGTACATTTACGTGGAGCACGGTTAGTTGATGATTTGAAGTGAGTATTACCTAAACCACCTTCACCACCACCTGCAACCAGAATTCTTTGGCCGTCTTCAACCAAGTCGCCAATAATATCGCCAGAATCTGTATCAACAATTGTTGTACCTACAGGTACTTTTAAAACCACATCTTCACCACCACGTCCGGTACAGTTAGCACCTGCACCGTTTTTACCACGCTCAGCGCGGAATTTACGGGTGTAACGGTAATCGACTAAGGTACTTGTATCATCATCAGCTTGAATATAGATACTTCCACCACGTCCGCCATCACCACCATCTGGGCCACCAAATGGTACAAATTTTTCACGGCGAAAACTGGCTACGCCATTGCCACCGTCGCCAGCCTCTACGGTAATGACTGCTTCATCAACAAAGCGCATTTGCCAATCCTCTAAAAACTCTAAAACCGCCTATTCTGCCATATTTTCATAAAATTCTCGAATAGAAAATCGAGAGAATTCAACTTTCCTAGGTCTTATTCTATATCTTTTGATATTGATAAAAGTTTAAAGCTGATCAGAGTCGCTTTTTATGCGTTAATCCCTTATGGATGAACATTGCGTAAAGGCAAATCCATCTTCATATCTAAATTCGCTTTGGTGTGCTGTACAGAGTTATACATAATGGCATTAAAGCTTGAGATATTGCCCATTTCCATTGCATCATTAATTTTCAAACTTGGATTAAACTGATGTTTAACTGGTAAATTTACCGACTCATCGAACTCAAAATAAACTGGACCATTAAAAGCAATTTTAACGGGAATGGTATAACTACGTTTTAACTGAAATGGAATATCAAGATTAATAGGAATATTTAATTTTAATGGAAATCTAGGTAATAACTTATTTTGGTAAATTAAATCGGTAGTTGTTTCCAAAGGCATAACCTGATCAACTTTCAGAGTTGTCGCATAATCGACACTTACCGTAATTGGCGTCTCGACTTCAAACTCTAAATCAGCCAAATACCTTCCCTTTAATGGTACTGAAATCTGACGATCAATCTTAATTGAGGTATCTAGTTTACCTATAGACTGTACCTGTAAATTATTACCAACATGAATTTTTGTCTCTAATGACTCCGGTAAACGAATATCCGACTCATGTGCAGACACTACAACTGAAGCTTGTATATTTAAATAAAGCCAAAATAAAATTGCCGTGAGCACCATAATCAGAAAAAAACTGATCAGCATACTTTTTATTGAACCAAGCATCAGTCACCTTCCTACTTATTCTGGTTCTGATCAGGTACAGATGTAGCATTATCGGCTTTAACGCGATTAAGGCTCATACTTGATAAAGGTATTTTTAACTCACCATGCTCAATTCTAACTGGCAACGTATTTTTCACATCTACAGAAGCATTTAAAGCAGTTTTTACAGGTACATTCAAACTACCTTGAATCGGAATATTGGTCTTTAATTGAGCATTTAGAGGAATATGAAGATCTTCTTTTAAAACTGTTTTAACTGGAGCATCAAACTTCAAATGAACTTTTTGATCGAGTGGTACTTGAATATCAATAGGTACATCAAGCTTTAATGGAATATTACCTTTTAATGGCAAAGTGATGTCCTTACCTAATACTCTGACTTGAACTTTAGTATCTATTGGGAGGCTTTGATCAACTTTTAATGTTTCTTTAACTGGAATAACAGTGCTAATTGGCACCATATTATCGAAATAGACCCGTGGGGTTAACGTCTGTGTGAGAGGGATGGTTAACTTTTCATTAATAGGAATATTCGCATTTACTCTACCCTTTACATCTACATTTAAGGCATCTTTGACTTTAACCTGTACCTGCAAAGGTTCTTGTAAATCAATCGCTACAGCTTGGTTTTTCAGAGGGATATAAATATTAAAATGCTTGAAAACCCAAATGGCGATGAGTACACCACATATATTCGCGATGATGATGAAAAAGAAGACGATTAATAATCTTTTAAACTGCTGCAATTCCAATCCCTTTTACTATTTCTTTTTGTTCCTTAAATCCTATTCTCATTGATTTTTAAAAAATAATCAGCATATATTTTGTACGGTTGTAAAAAAACCCAGTCTAAACTGGGTCTTTTTGTCACAATATTTTATCCAACGTTAAATCAAATTAAGCGTTAGTTTCTGCAGGAATTTTTGTATAGCTTACGCCACACATTTGTTCAGCAATACGTAATACCTGGCAGCTATAACCTACTTCATTATCGTACCAAACATATGCAGTTAAGCGGTTACCAGAAGTAATCGTTGCTTGAGCATCATATACACCAGCTGTACGAGAACCGATAAAGTCGCTTGATACCACTTCTGTAGAGTTGGTATAACCGATTTGACCTTGAAGGCTAGAGTTAATCGAGATTTGACGAATGTATTCGTTCACTTCTTCACGATCAACTTCTTTATCAAGCGTTAAGTTTAAAATCGCAAGAGATACGTTTGGTGTAGGAACACGTACAGAGTTACCAGTTAACTTACCTTTTAATGCAGGTAATGCTTTAGCAACAGCTTTAGCAGCACCAGTTTCAGTAATAACCATGTTCAATGTAGCGGCACGACCACGACGATCAGCTTTGTGGTAGTTATCAATTAAGTTCTGGTCATTTGTAAATGAGTGAACTGTTTCAACGTGACCATTAAGAACTTTATATTTGTCATCCAATACTTTAAGAATTGGAGTGATTGCATTTGTTGTACAACTTGCAGCAGAGATGATTTTGTCTTCATCTAAGATGTCAGTGTTATTTACACCAAATACAACGTTTTTCATTTCGCCTTTACTTGGTGCAGTTAATACTACACGTGCAACGCCTGGGCATTTCAAGTGTTGGCTTAAGCCTTCAGCATCACGCCATTTACCAGTGTTGTCGATTAAAAGCGCGTTTTCAATACCGTATTCAGTGTAGTCAACTTCACTTGGGCTAGATGCATAGATGACTTTAATGAAGTTACCATTCGCAATGATTGCTTCGTTTTCTTCATCAACAGAGATTGTACCAGCGAAAGTACCGTGAATAGAGTCACGACGAAGTAAAGAAGCACGTTTCGCCAAGTCACCGTCAGAAGACTTACGAACAACAATCGCTTTAAGGCTTAAACCACGACCTAAACCTGATTGGCTAATGATTAAACGAGCTAAGATACGACCAATACGACCAAAACCGTAAAGAACTACGTCTTTTGGTTGTTCAGAAGTTGCGCTACCTTTAATTGACTCAACTGCTTGAGCAACAAACGCATCAACATCACCGCCTTTTTCTTTATATTCAACTGCAAGTTTACCGATATCAACTTCTGCAGAACCAATGTTTTCAACTTTTGCTAAAGCTTCTAAAATTGGGAATGTATTTACAACAGAAAGCTCAACATCTACAACACGTGTACGACGGTGAGTTTTCAAAATTTGAATAACAGAACGGTTAATTAAAGAGCGACCGTAAACAGATACGACAATATTTTTTTCACGGTATAATTGACCGATTAATGCAATCATACGTTCCGCGATTTCTTCACGGTTTTTCCAACGACCTTGGTGTTCAGCATGCAGGGCGATGATAGTGTCTTTGCTCACAGATACGTCCTCTAATTAATTATATCTAGGCGTGATTTTTAAAACCCCGTAATTGTAATGGAATTATTGGCAAGAATGAATCAAAAGCTGACGTTAGTAGCTAGATTTTCCTAAAATTCATCATAAATTCATAAAATACCTATAATTATTTTTTATTATCTTATTGTTTAAAGCAGCTAAATTTTTGCTTTTTCTTACTTTTTGGATTCTGATGCTCTAATGATGAGCATCATTTTTTAATCTTTTTTGATATTTTTCGATATTTAACTGCAAATTTTTGGCTTTTTGCTGCTGTTGATAAAGATGAAAAGCACCTTCTAAAACAAGTACAAAAACAGCGCACCAGATTGGAATATAAGTAAACCACTCTTCTCGACCAATACTTTCACCTAAAACCAACGACGCCAAAGCAAGCAATACAGGTTCTAGATATCCGAGCAACCCAAATAACACTAAGGGTAAAAAACGACTCGCTAATATATAACTTCCTAAACCTATAGCACTAAGCACCCCTAGCCCCATAATGACCAAAGCAAGGATTGGTTGATCTATAAATTTAGCATATGGCAATACACCTGTATGGGTCAGATAAATCGCTACAGGCATAATAATCACAAGATCCCACCAAAAACCGCCTAAATTATCGGTTTTAATTTTCTTGCGTAATAAGAAATAAGCTGAATAACCAATTGCAACTAAAGCAGTTTCCCAAGCAATGCTTCCTAAGCGAAAAATTTCATGGCCTACCCCAACTATGGCCAGAATAATAGCGACCCACTGAAATTTTGATATTTTTTCGCCATATAGCAGACTACCAGCTAACACCAATACAAGCGGTAGAAGGAAATATCCCAAGGAAACTTGTAAACCACGCCCATGCATTGGCCCCCACAAAAAGAGCCATAACTGTACCGACGTCAACACAGAGGTTGTGATGAGCAATAAAAGAAAAGTGGGGTTTACCAAAATACGCTGATAGATATTTTTAATATGGCTTAAGTCACCACTCCACCACATAAACAAAGTTAAAAATGGCAAAGTCGCAATAATACGCCACCCAAACGTCTGCTCACTATCAAGTTGGCCGAGTAATTGGGTATAGAAATAAAGTACACCGAAAGTTAATGATGCCATGACAGAGAAAATCACGCCTTTTAACATCACCAACCTCTTTATACTTCAATAAAAATAAAGCGATACAATACTTGATTTATCCACTATACAAAAGAAAAAACCATGTGAAGACATGGTTTTTTCTTAAGCAAATTTTTTTACTCTTTGTGCTCAGAGTGAATAATATCTCGAATATCAAATCCTAATGTTTTTGCATAATTCAGATATTCATCAACTACCTCTTTTTTAGGGTGCGGCGTTCGAGATAATACCCAAAGATATTTACGAGAAGGCTCTCCAACTAAAACAGTCTGATAGTCTTCATCTAGTTTTAAAATCCAATAATCACCACGAATTACGGGTATCCATCTTACAGCCTCAGGTAAAAAACTAACCTTTAGTTTAGTGTTATATGGTGGATTCACTACAAATGCTTCACCAATAGATTGCTGTAATTGTTTTTGATTATCATAACAACGGTTATCTACAACAATATTTCCATTTTCATTTAATGTATATGTTGCAGATACGTTATAAGCACATTTTTTTTGAAAAAAAGCTGGTTTACGTGCGACTTCATACCACACACCTAAATAACGGTCTAATTCAACTTTATCGACAGTTGGTAACGGTTTTTGCTGGGCGTAGGCATATGTTCCAACGGCTAAGCCAGTCAGAACAATCCCGCCCAATGCAATTTTTGCCAAGCGCCAACTGGCTTGCGGAACATTTTTTCGAAATGCCATTGTTGCCCTCAACTTTTAGTTGTGAATACAAAAATAACTTAAACATCTACAGTAGCTTGTTTTTTAAACAAATAATGTAGTGTTATGTATCCGTTTATTGCAACATTTGCGCTTTTAAACGAACAATTTCATCACGAATGCGAGCAGCTTGCTCGAATTGTAAGTCTTTCGATGCCTTTAACATTTCTTTCTCAAGCTTAGTAATATGTTTACTAAACAGTTTAGGATCAGAAAGAATATGTCGATCATCGGCACTCAGTGCTTTTGACTGCTCTAATACCTTCTCATCAATTTGATCATCTGAAAGCACTTCACCTGAATCAATTTCTTTGATGACCTGACGAACAGCACTACGAGGTGTAATACCATGTAGCTCGTTGAACTCAATTTGTTTGGCTCTACGGCGCTCGGTTTCATCAATTGCTTTTTGCATAGAATCGGTAATTCTATCTGCATATAAAATTGCTTTACCTTTCACATTTCGGGCAGCTCGACCAATGGTCTGAATAAGCGAACGTTCTGAACGTAAAAAGCCCTCTTTATCTGCATCCAAAATGGCAACTAAAGAAACTTCCGGCATATCTAAGCCTTCACGAAGCAAGTTAATACCGACTAAAACGTCGAATACACCTGTACGTAACTCATGAATAATTTTGACACGCTCAACCGTATCAATATCTGAGTGCAAATAAGCAACCTTAACGCCATATTCCTTTAAGTAAGACGTTAAATCTTCAGCCATACGTTTAGTTAAAGTCGTCACCAATACACGTTCATTTAAATTCTTACGAATATTAATTTCAGAAAGAACATCATCGACTTGAGTAAGTACTGGGCGAACTTCAATTTCTGGATCAATCAAACCTGTAGGACGAACGACCTGCTCAACCACTTGTTCTGACTTTTCCAATTCGTATTTAGCTGGCGTTGCGCTCACAAATATAGTAGTTGGTACAATACGCTCCCACTCTTCAAATTTCATAGGGCGATTATCAAGTGCACTAGGTAAACGGAAACCATAATTCACTAAGTTTTCTTTACGTGAACGGTCACCTTTATACATTGCGCCAATCTGAGGAACCGTTACATGCGATTCATCAATAATAAGTAAGGCATCGTCTGGCACATAATCAAACAATGTCGGTGGTGCTTCACCTGCTGGACGGCCCGATAAATGACGAGAGTAGTTTTCAATACCATTGGTATAGCCTAGCTGCTGCATCATTTCCAAATCATAACGAGTACGTTGTTCAATACGCTGAGCTTCAAGTAACTTGTCATGTTCACGGAAGAAGTTAAGCTGGTCTTGAAGTTCATCCTTAATGGTATCAATCGCACGTGTTAAATTGTCTTTTGGCGTCACATAATGGCTTTTCGGATAAATCGTTACACGTGGTACTTTGCGCACCATCTTACCGGTGAGTGGATCAAACCAGCGAATTGAATCTACTTCATCATCAAAAAGCTCAATACGAATCGCATGTTGGTCTGATTCAGCTGGGAAAATGTCAATAATTTCACCGCGTATACGATAGGTACCACGTAAGAACTCAAGCTCATTACGGGTATATTGCATTTCAACCAAACGGCGAATAATTTCGTCTCGACTCACTCGGTCACCCTGCACCACATGCAATAACATTTGCATATAAGCATTTGGGTCACCCAAACCGTAAATAGCAGATACAGAAGCAACAATAATTGCATCACGACGCTCTAACAAAGCACGTGTTGCCGATAAACGCATTTGGTCAATATGGTCATTAATTGCTGCGTCTTTTTCAATAAACGTATCTGAAGACGGAACATAAGCTTCTGGTTGATAGTAGTCGTAATAACTTACGAAGTATTCAACTGCATTATTTGGGAAAAAGGCTTTAAATTCACCATAGAGTTGCGCTGCTAAGGTCTTATTGTGCGCCATCACAATAGTTGGCCGTTGTGTTTGGGCAATGACATTTGCCATGGTATAGGTCTTACCGGAACCAGTCACACCCAACAGTAACTGATTACGAAAACCTTTTTCGACGCCATTTACCAGCTTTTCAATTGCCTGTGGCTGATCACCCGCTGGCTGGTAATGAGTGACCAAATCGAAAGGTTGATTTTCGTTCACAGTTCTCTCTCTTTTATAAATATGCGTAATTTGCTATTAATGGAGTCAATAAGCCAAATTTACAATCATTTTTCTGTACTTTAATCAGATTTTTGATTACATATAAGTGAATATCTTCAAATTTTATATTTTCATAATTTAAAGTCTCAACCTTGAATTCACACATGAATACATTTTATTCTATGCCTTTCAAAAATATGAAAATTTACAAAAATTGCTGTGAATCCCATCAATATGCAATATTTTATATTAATTGTTCCAAGTTGCCTGTTTTTGATTGGACTCGCTTTTACATTTTGCCGCTTAATTTTTAAAGCTGATCTTTTTTTATTATGGATTGGCTTAGCTTATGTCATTCCCTCAATTGCATTATTTGCTCAATGTTTAATGGACAATGCACAACTTACTGTAGCGGCTCCTTTCACAGCAATTTTATATTTATTAGGCAGTTGGTTCGGTGCCTATGCTATTAGTCTGAAGTTAAAGGTTTCTTTTAGGCACAAATTAGCATTAGCGATTAGTTTATGTACGATTGCTATATTGACCTATTTTTCATATATACAGCCCCAAATATGGGTACGATTAATTATTTTAAATATTTCTTTGGGTTTAGTAGGTTTTATTACAATTCCATATGTACTAAAAAAATTACCGTCCTCTAAATCATTTGATAAATGGATCTTAATTTTTTATTTGATCAGTGTTTCATATTCTTTTTTTCGAGCTGGAATTAACTTCATCTTTTTAGAGCCTATAGATCAAAGTCAGTTTACCTTAACCTCATCAGTATGGTGGCTGCTATGTATGTCAGCCAACATCCTCTTAAATATTTTATTTGCTCTAGTCATTAGTGGATGCGCCGTCAAAGATGTTATTCATCATCTCAATAATGAACGTTTTCAAGATCCGCTCACGCATTTATTAAATCGTCGTGGTTTTTTTGAAAAAAATAAGGTTATAGATTTTGATAATAGTTTTTATTTTTTAATATACTTCGATCTTGATCATTTCAAAACAATTAATGATACATGGGGTCATTATACAGGTGATCTAATTTTAAAAGGCGTTAGTGAAATAATATTAAATAATAAAAAGGCTAATGACTTAGTAGCACGCTTTGGAGGTGAAGAATTTATTTGCTTGATCTCGGCTAAAAATGAAATAGATGCTTTACACCAGACACAACGGCTTAAAGCTTTGATAGAACAAACTGTATTTACGAATAATAAAATTAGAATTACAGCAAGTTATGGACTCACCGCTATAAAAAATTTACAAGATATTGAACAGGCTTTGCATCGTGCTGATCATCTGCTCTATAGAGCTAAAGCAAATGGTAGAAATCAAATTTCATGTGATTTTGTTATTTAAGTAAGACCTTTACTTTATGACTCTATAAAAACATATCAGTTTCTTATAAGCCTTTCTTTATAAAATGAATTGATAACTTTCATCTTCATTGAGTACAGTCTTATAAAAAATTATAAAAGAAAAATGCAAACAGGTATTGACCCTTCCCGCAATCAACTGCAACATGAGCTTATACTCTATTTAATGATAAGAATATGTCATACCAATACCATGATGAAAGCATTGTAACGGAACTTCCTGAAGATACAGTTTTCGTATTTGGAAGCAATCTTGCCGGGCAACACGGTAGTGGAGCTGCGCGAGTTGCTAGTCAGCACTTTGGTGCAGTTGAAGGTGTAGGTCGTGGCTGGGCTGGACAAAGCTTTGCAATTCCAACTCTAAATGAACATATTCAACAAATGCCACTCTCCCAAATCGAGCATTATGTTGAAGACTTTAAAATTTATGCAAAAAATCATCCTAAAATGAAGTACTTTGTGACTGCTTTAGGATGTGGAATCGCAGGTTATAAAGTCTCTGAAATTGCTCCACTTTTTAAGGGCATATATCACAATGTAATTTTCCCTGAATCATTTAAACCATATGTCGAAGAAAACGCTGTTTCACAGTTCCCGACACTTACTCAAAAAATGGTTCAAAGTTTCATTAATGATGAAGTCATCTTTTACTTTAATCATGGTAGCGAGTCTTTTGAAGAAGCTTTAGATAAAACAGATTTATCGAATGCTGAAAAAGCAGTAGCACTTATCGTACTTAATGAAGAATTGTATCCTCGTGACCGTTATGGCAGAGGCCGTGATCATGAATTAAGTGATATTTTGGGTAAGCTCAATGGTAAGATTTTCAATATTCATGGTAATTCAGAAGGCGCGATGATTTTCGTAAGTGTTATTGTTGCTCTTATGGAACTCTATGATTTTGATGAGCAAGACTTTATTAAATTGTGGCGTGGTGAAAAACACATTCAACACCCAATTAACCGCTAATTTATTTTGTCATTTTATGAGTTAAGCAGATAACCTCTGCTTTCTCATTATATTATTTCACTTACATTAAATATTCTTTATTTTAATTATTCTAATAGATTTAATCTGTTTATCTTTCCAAATCTTAATTTTTCTCACTATACTTTGAGACAAACTGAATACTTAAAGAAACATATGGAAACTTTAGATTCTTCAATTTTTGACCTAACCCCAATTCCAATGTGGATTGAGGATTTCAGTGAAGTTAAACAGTTATTTGACTTATGGAAAAGCCAAGGGATTGAAAACCTATATGATTTTCTAAGCCAAAATAAAAATCTGATTATTGAATGTGCCCATAAAATTAAAGTGATCAAAGTAAATCAAAAAGCTTTAGAACTTTTTGAAGCAAAAGACCAAGAAGAATTGTGCGCCAACTTAGATCTTATTTTTAAAAAAGAGATGTTTGAAGCCCATATTCATGAACTCGAGGCGTTATGGAATGGCAAAACCCACTTCTCAAGTACTACTATAAATTACACGCTCTCTGGTAAACCTATTGATGTACAACTGCGAGGGGCAATTTTACCAGGCTCTGAAACTACCTTTAGCCGTATTTTAATTACGACTGAAGACATTACTCCTTACAAAAATGCACTCCGTCAAGAAGAGAAAAATAGACGTTTAGCAGAGTCAATGTTTATTTACTCACCCACTTCTCTTTGGGTCGAAGATTTTAGTCGTATTAAAAACAGAATTGATCAGCTTAGATTATTAGGTATAGAAGATTTTAGAACTTTTTTAGATGTACATCCTGAATTTGTTCGTCAATGTATCGAAGATATTTTGATTTTAGATGTTAATCAGTCGACCCTCGATTTATTTAAAGCACCTGATAAAAACACTTTGCTAAAAAATACCCATAAAATTTTTGCCGATGAGATGGTGGAAACCTTTAGAGAACAACTGATTGAACTGTGGCAAGGAAATATTCACCACAAGCGTGAAGCAATTAATTATGCATTAGATGGACAAATTAGAAATGTCCTACTGCAATTTACCGTATTCCCAGGCTATGAAGAGACATGGGGACTGGTACAGGTTGCACTCACAGATATTACAGCTCGAAAGAAAGCTGAAAACTATCTCGAATATTTAGGGCAACATGATGTACTGACTAAACTCTATAACCGCGCATTCTTTACAGAAGAACTTAATCGTTTAAATCGCAGTATTATCCGCCCTGTTTCATCAATTTTTTTAGATATGAATGGTTTAAAAGAAACCAATGATCAACTGGGTCATGATATTGGCGATGGGTTGTTACGCCGTGTAGGTAATATTCTAAATCAGGCAATCACAAATACTGCTTATACCGCTTCTCGAATTGGTGGAGATGAGTTCGTTGTTTTAATGCCCGGAGCAGACGAAGCGAATGTTTTAATGATGCTTCAAACGATTCAGGAACTTTTCAATATAGATAATCAATATTACTCAAGTCACCCAATTAGTATTGCTATTGGGCATGCAACAACAAAAGACAATGAACAGGTGGAAGATATGCTAAAACGCGCAGATCACCATATGTATCAAAAGAAAAAAATCTATTATCAAGAAATATTACAGCAATAAAAAACAGGCAATATGCCTGTTTCTTATTTAAATTAGCGTTTACCCATTGAGCGACGAGTACCACGAGGAGGCATCCAAGTTCTATCAGCATATTGCTCTGGCTTCGGACGCACTTGGTTGTGTACGGCATCATCTGCTTGATTACTTTCATTCGGCATTGGGAATGGCAATTTCACCAAAGCCTTTTTCTGTTTTGGCTGTTGCTCAGTCATAATTCAGTCTCGAAATTTCGATTGCCGCCTATTATAAAGTATTTTTCTCCTTTCTTTCCAAAAAAGCTTTAATTGAATAAAAGCGCAACAAGATCTTTCTTAAATTAAACTTTTTTACATCTAAAAATACCTGCATCCGCAAATTACCTAATTTTTGCGATAAGATAGTATGCTTTTTATTTTTAATCCCATAAGAGGAATATTGCCGTGGACGTACGTCTTTCTGATCGTGTCAATGCTATCAAACCGTCCCCTACACTTGCTGTAACTAACAAAGCTGCTGAGCTTAAAGCTGCTGGCAAGAATGTGATTGGTTTAGGTGCTGGCGAGCCAGATTTTGATACCCCTCAACACATTAAAGATGCTGCAATTGAAGCGATTAATAATGGTTTCACCAAATATACGGCTGTAGATGGTACTCCTGGGTTAAAAAAAGCAATTATTGCTAAATTGAAGCGTGATAATAATCTTGATTATCAAGCGAACCAGATTTTGGTTTCATGTGGTGGTAAGCAAAGCTTCTTTAACTTGGCACTTGCATTATTAAATAAAGGTGATGAAGTGATCATCCCTGCACCGTTCTGGGTAAGCTATCCAGATATGGTGATTATTGCTGAAGGTACACCAGTTATTGTGAAATGTGGCGAAGACCAACGTTTCAAAATCACTCCTGAACAATTAGAAGCTGCGATTACACCAAACACTCGTTTAGTGGTATTAAACAGCCCATCTAACCCAACAGGTATGATTTATAGTAAAGCTGAATTAGAAGCTTTAGCTGAAGTTTTACGTCGTCATCCACAAGTATTTGTTGCTTCTGATGACATGTATGAACCAATTCGTTGGGAAGATGAGTTCTACAACATTGCAACTGTTGCTCCAGATTTATATGACCGCACAATTGTTTTAAATGGTGTTTCTAAGGCATATGCAATGACTGGTTGGCGTATTGGCTATGCAGCCGGCCCAGCAAAAATCATTGGTGCAATGAAAAAAATCCAGTCTCAATCAACTTCTAACCCAACTTCAATTTCACAAGTTGCTGCTGAAGCTGCATTGAATGGTCCACAAGATGTTTTAGAACCAATGATTGAAGCGTTTAAACGCCGTCATGACTTAGTTGTAAACGGCTTAAACGACATCAAAGGTATCTCTTGCTTACCTGCTGATGGTGCATTCTACGCGTATGCAAACATTCGCCCTCTTATTCGTGCAAAAGGCTTAAAATCTTGCACAGAATTCTCTGAATGGTTACTTGAAGAAACTGGCGTAGCAGTTGTTCCTGGTGATGCATTTGGTTTAGGCGGTTTCATGCGTATTTCATATGCAACAGCTGATGAAGTACTTGTTGATGCGTTAGCACGTATCAAAAAAGCTGCTGAATCGATTGAAGGTGTTGACGCTGCGATCGCTTCAATTGAAGCAGAAAAAGCTGCTAAATAATTTGTAAAATTAAAAAAGGCCTCAAAATTGAGGCCTTTTTTTATAATTAAAATTATTCTGGGTTAAACAAGGCGACCACCTCGGCCTCAGTTAGTTTTTTTGTTTGATTTTGGAAAGTATAAAAATCGGGTTTTGAATCAATAAAAATTTCCATATCTAAATTCAAGTCTTCTATTGGCTCATTTAAAGAAAATACATTGATATTACAGTAGCTTTGATCTTTCGTTCTCCAAAAAATTGTTGTTCCACAAGTATTACAAAAGCCTCTTTCGCCCCATTCAGAAGAGTTAAATACGCTAAGATGCTTTTGCTGAATAAACTTTAAACTACCTTTGACCACATCAACTGTCATAATGACACCACTAGTTTGTCTACGACACATCGAACAATGGCAAGCATGTACATCATGATTTTTTAATTCAACTTCAAAAATTGTTTCACCGCATAAACACTGACCGTTCATTATTATTTTCCACAAGAAGTTTATATTTTTAGGGTTATAAAATATTCTACTCAACTACATTTTACAAGTTTATAAACTATAAAACAGCCATATTTCTTATACTTGCCAACTTGACAATATGCATTTTAGCGCCTAATTTAACATCAAGTTCCATTTTAGAACTTTAATTACTGAAGGACTCCAAAAAATGAAAAATCCTATGGAAATGACAGGCCTCGAATTTTTACAAGCCATGATTGAAGGTCACATTCCACCTGCCAGTATTAGCAAAACGATTCCAATGCAACCTACTGAAATTTCAGAAGGATCTGTGACCTTTAAAGCACAAGCAGATCACAACCATTTAAACCCTTTAGGTGGTGTACATGGTGGCTTTGCTGCAACAGTCCTAGACTCCGTAACAGGCTGTGCTGTTCATACAATGTTACCTACAGGTGTGGGTTATGGCACCATCGACCTTAATGTAAAAATGTGCCGCCCTATTCCCCAAAATCAGGATTTAATTGCCACAGGCAAAGTTATTAATTTAAGTAAAAACTTGGGTATTTCCGAAGGTAAAATTATTGATGAAGAAGGTAAACTGTATGCTTATGCGACAGCAACCTGCATGATTATTCGCCCATAAAGAATAAAGGCAGCTTTAAACGGCTGCCTTTTTTATGACGTAAGGAATAATTGGACGTTCACAAGTTTGAGCAATCACATATGGCGCCCAAATATTTTTAAGTTGAAGCTCGACCACCTCACGATGCTGAGTAGACCAAGCCAAAACTTTATTTTTACCTAATAATAATTCGCCATTGAGCTGGAAAATATAAAGAGGTTGCGATTGATCTAGCAATTTGGAACACTTTAAGACTTTAAATGAAGTACGCACATTCCACTTTGAACTAAACCAGAGTTGTAGCAAATCACCTAAGTACAATCTCTGCTTTTTAAATGGAAAAGCATCAATCCACGCATCTTCTACACATGTGTAATAAGATTCTGGTTGATTTAATATATTAAGATAATTACGTTGATAAAAATCAAAATTAGAAAAAATAGAAGCAATAGTAAGTGTTTTCATACTTATCTCCGATTTAGCCATTTTAGTGCTGGCAAGTTGGTTTAAATCCACACTGTTTGGATTTCTCCAAACGCTTGTTCTTTTTTGAATCTAGCAATTCAGTTTTTAAAGTGCAAGTAATTTATGAGTTTGCCACCCAACCTGATCAAATAAAAAGCATACAACACAAAAATGAAGGAAACATGACGATTTTCACTTGACCCTTGTCAAAATCTCCTTATAATCGCATGCAGATTCTCCCATAGCTCAG
>NZ_ALOW01000031.1:0-146717 GCF_000292385.1 Acinetobacter sp. GG2 | reverse complement strand
TCTTCATCGTCGTCATCGCGGCTGCGACCACGTCCACGGCCGCCACGATCATCATCTTCGTCGTCATCATAACGGCTGCGGCTGCGGCCTCGACCACCTGAACGACCGCTGTCATCATCTTCGTCGTCGTCATAACGGCTGCGACCACGACCATTACGATCATCATTCTTATGACTTAAAGCACCAGCTTCACGAGCCTCTTCTGAGGTAAATTCATGTGCGTTACCACTGGCATGTGCAGCTCGTCCAGCTTCACGAGCTTCTTCTGAAGTAAATTCATGTGCATTGCCACTTGCATGCGCAGCACGCCCACCTTTACTGGCTATTTCTCTGACTCTTTCAGGATCCATACTTGCAAATCCACGATTTGAAGTACCTGAACTATTATTATCTTGATCTTCATATCTAGTATTAGCCATAGTTATATCTTCCTATATTAAAATTATAGTCGCTACCGCTTTTACTTAACGGATAAATTTAAGATAAGAGATTTAGAATATTTTTATACCGATGCTATGTTTCAATCTTTTTAAATGTATATAAATTAAAATAGGGATAAATATACTAAGATGATTATTTAAATAAAGATTTTATCAATTAAAAAATTTATAAATTATTATACACTTTTACCTTTTAAATACTCATCATACTTATTATTACTCAAACCTACATAACAATATATTTTTACAAATGCATTTAAAAAACCATTTTAGATAACATAAACTTTCATAATGTACAAATTAATAAAAAACAAAAACATGTTTTCTCTTGAAGAAACAAATCAAAAATACAATTAAAATTATTTAAAAACAATAACATAAATAATTACTTTTCTAAAGACAATTCACTTGAGCGAACAAAATCAAGATTTAAAATTAACATATAATATTTATGGGAAATGAATCATGCAAATAACTCAAACACAGCCAACGCTACAATATATTCATATTTCTGTACCTGAAATTTTACTGAGTAATATACAGCTTAAAAACTCTTGGCAGAATTATAACCAAGAATGGAGCTACAGATTAGACCCGCCTCATGCAAGCCATCCTTTCCAAAGAGATTTACATATTATTAAATCAAAAAACATTGAGAAAGAAGATATAAAAGAACCATTTGATAATTTAGCAGCTAAAAATAAACCAGAATTAAAATCTATAGTAGAAGCAGAAACCGTAATAAAAGAAATTTTAGATTTATCGGATTATATACCTATAGAAAATTGGTTAGAGGATACAGGCAATCGATCAATTATTGAGAGCATGATTGATAAAAACAAGGTTAAATTATTGGATATTATTTAATAAAAATTTAGATGTTATATTTTTTTACATCATTATATATAAAATAACAAAGACAACTTTTTAAAAAAGACTATTTACTTATATTCACGTGCAGATTAATCACTATAAAGGGACTGAAATTTAAATAGAGGTAGTCTAGACATGGAAAATACAACAAATGAGTATCCAACAGCAGTTCCAGCACAAGTTCAACCTCATCAGCCAGGCGATCAGGAGAAGATGCATCCTGAACCAGAAATTATTAAAGCATCGCATAAAGGTAGTGAGAAACTAAAAGGTAAAGTTGCTGTGATTAGTGGTGGTGATAGTGGTATAGGCCGTTCCGTTGCCGTGTTGTTTGCTCGCGAAGGTGCCGATGTTGCTGTACTGTATCTCGAAGAAGATCAAGATGCCGAAATCACCAAACAGCTCGTTGAAAAGGAAGGACAGCACTGTCTTCTATTAAAAGGTGATATTTCCGATGCAGACCTTGCCAAACAGAATATTGATAAAGTTTTACAGCACTTCGGTAAAATTAATATCTTAGTAAATAATGCTGGTGTTCAATATCAGCAAAAAGAAATTGAAAGTATTAGTAATGAGCAATTAGAAAAGACATTTAAAACAAATATTTTTGCCATGTTTTATTTAACCAGAGAAGCGATTCCTTATATGGAAGAAGGCGATACTATTATTAACACCACCAGTATTACCAGCTATCAAGGTCATGATGAGCTCATTGATTATGCAAGTACTAAAGGTGCGATCACCTCTTTTACTCGTAGCTTATCGAACAATTTAATGAAACAGAAAAAAGGTATTCGTGTAAATGGGGTTGCGCCCGGACCAATTTGGACGCCTCTCATTCCAAGTAGTTTCGATGCGGAAACCGTCGAAAAATTTGGTAAAGATACCCCAATGGGTCGCATGGGTCAGCCAAGTGAAGTCGCCCCTGCTTACCTTTTTCTTGCCTCAGATGATGCAAGTTATATTACGGGTCAGGTAATTCATGTAAATGGCGGTCAAATTGTTAATGGCTAAGCACTAACATGATTTGAAAAAGCCCTGAAAGTTGAAGCTTTCAGGGCTTTTTTATTTAAGCCGGTACGTGTGCGGCTATTTGTTCTCGTGACCAAACACGATGAGCTTTAATCAGATTTTTAAATTTTTCCGCAATATGCTGGAACTCATCTTCTATTAAAGTTCCTTCATCTGCAACTAAACCAAGTGGCTCAAGCAAATCAGATTTATTACCTAAAAATGCAATTGGTTTTAAATGCTTATAAGCTTCGAGTACATAATGGCGTACTACACCATCTTGCATTACTGCATTTAAATTATCGCCATCTGGAACAATTACAGCATCATAAGCAATTGAAGGTTCAGCCATTTGCATACCATCAGCTACAATAACGTTATCTTTATGATCTTTTACTGGAGCCAAGCTCGGCGCTAGTAAATGAACAACCACACCTTCTTTAATCGCCCAATTTTTAATAGCTTCAAGCGTATCTGACTTCACAAGATTATGAATAAGTACAGCAACTTTTCTACCTTGAATATCCTCAGGTGGGAAAGCTAAAAGAGATAACTTGGCGGATTTTTCAATTGCTGTTTTCTTATAATCTAAGGTTAAGTCAGGCACTTCAATACCTAGGTTCGCACCGACTTGACGTGCCAAATCGAGATCGATATTTGCTAAAATTTGTTGAACTTGGCGCTCACGAATATGTTTTCTTTGAACTTTACTTAACTCAAAAGTATAGGCATCGACCACATGCTTTTGCTCATGCGGTGCAAGGCTTTTGTAATAAAGTCGAGGCTGTGAGAAATAATCAGAGAATGTCTCACTTCTTTGACGAAGTTTATGTCCGCTGATTTTTTCAGGATAACTTTCGAAACCACCATTTGAAGCCGCTGGTGGAGTTTCGACTGGCCAATTTCCATCAATTGAGTTTGGTTGATATGAAGCTTGACCTTTATGAATGGTATGTTGATGAATGCCATCACGTTGATTGTTATGGAATGGACACACAGGTTTGTTAATCGGAATTTGGTGGAAGTTTGGTCCACCTAAACGGCTTAATTGGGTATCTGTATATGAAAATAAACGTGCTTGTAAAAGTGGGTCATCCGTAAAATCGATACCAGGTACTACATGGCCCGGACAGAAAGCCACCTGCTCTGTTTCAGCAAAGAAGTTATCGACATTTCTATTTAAAACAAAGCGGCCAATTGGCGTAACAGGAACTAATTCTTCAGGAATAATTTTGGTTGGGTCCAATAAATCGAAGTCAAAGTTCATTTCATCTTCTTCTTCGACAATCTGCACGCCGAGTTCCCATTCTGGATAAAAACCTTGCTCAATTGCTTCATAAAGATCACGACGGTGGAAATCGGGATCTTTACCAGCAAGTTTTTGAGCTTCGTCCCAAACGAGCGCACTTAAACCTTGTTTTGGTGTCCAGTGAAATTTCACAAAGTGTGATTTACCTTCGGCATTAATTAGACGGAAGGTATGCACACCAAACCCTTGAATTGAACGTAGATTACGTGGAATCGCACGGTCTGACATTGCCCAAATTACCGCATGTGCAGATTCAGGCACTAAAGACACAAAATCCCAGAAAGTATCATGTGCAGTTGCACCAGTCGGGATTTCTGTATCTGGTTCAGGTTTTACTGCATGGACAAAGTCCGGAAACTTAATGCCATCTTGCACAAAAAAGACAGGTGCGTTATTGCCAACTAAATCGAAATTACCTTCTTGGGTATAAAATTTAATCGCAAAACCACGAATATCACGAACGGTGTCGGCTGAACCACGCGGCCCTTGCACTGTTGAAAAACGTACAAAAATAGGCGTCTGAATAGTTGGGTCTGTTAAAAAACCAGCTTTGGTCAAACGTTCATTTCCTTCATATGCCTGAAAATAACCATGTGCCCCTACACCACGTGCATGCACAATACGCTCAGGTATACGCTCATGGTCAAAGTGGGTGATTTTTTCTCTTAAAATGAAATCTTCCAATAAAGTTGAGCCACGAATACCCGCTCTTAAGCTATTTTGGTTATCCGCTATTTTAACCCCCTGATTGGTGGTTAATGCCTCATTGGTTGCATCATCTCTTACTGTGTCTAACTGTTCAGTTTTCTGGGTAGTATTGGCTTTATTTGCTGCATCGGCGCCAGCCATTTCACTTGTTTTATTAGTTAATTTAGTTTTGTCGTTCATGTCCATTACCTATGTTTTGAAAGTTAAACTTGGGGTTGAAGTTGAAAACGTTTATCAAACTAGTTTTTAAACGTACCTAAATAAGGAAAAAGAAGTTCTACGTATTTACGAGTACTCCAAAGACCAATACTTTTATGATGAGAATCAGGGGCTAGAAATGGGGTAAGTTTGCATATTTTTATTGCAAGATCGCTTGATTGCAGCACGCGCTGTCGCAGTGCATCAAGCTCACCATCAGAGATATAACTAAATAAATAGTCCTGAATACGCTGGCTATTCTTTAGTTCTCTGCTGTATGCCAAGAAGTTAGAAGAATGATCACTACCAGCAATCCAGTCATGAATAATTTGGCGCTCTACAGGGTTAAATACCCCAAACATTTTTCCATTTTCTTCATTAATCATCCGCCAGAACACGCTCTGTTCAGGCTCGGTATTAAACTTAATCCATTTCTGTTCAGTTAAATGAGTGATCAAACCTGCAATATCATTAGGGTTTGATAACCATTGATTAATGGTTTTGCAGCCAAACTGTCTGGTTTCGTTATGAATGAGCTGCCCGACAAGTGCCTTTCTTTTCAAAATTTTATGAACAAAGTCTTCAAGACTTAAATTCTTGATAATATTTGAGGAAGATTCACCACGGTTATTCAAGGCAAAACCTTGTTTTAACTTGGTAAAGAAAAGCTCTTTATCTCTGTATTTGTTGTAAATATCTTCAATAACTTTAATGGCTTTATGGGCATGCCCATTGTCAATGTTATCAATGGTGATATGTAGATTAAAATATTTAGAATCAATGCCCAATTCGGCAAGCTCATAATTTGAAATTAAAAGATGCAGTGGAAGCTGTTCATATCCTAAATTAAAACCAACCATCTCTGGGATAAACTCAGGCGGTGCATACCCTAGTGCTAGCTGAACGACTGCTTGATGATAGTATTCGTCTTCTAAAAGCAAATCGAAACTGTCGAGTCCGAGACTGCGTAAAAGGTCATCATAAATACAGACATGGTTCGCTTTCGGTTCACCTAAACCAAGTTCTTCCAAATAAGTAATAATGAGCTCATGAAAGACTGGATCATTCCAATAATGCACTGAGCTATATAACCATGCACCATCGACCTTTTTAGTCGGCGATACTTTTATGAGAAATTCAAACGCCTGAGCAACATTCTGAAAATACTCTCGATCCTGACCAGCTTGTCTACGGTTTAAATATGCCTGAAATTCCTGACAATTTTTTTTATTATCGTTCTCACACCATGTTTTAATCGAATTGATATCTGAAGGAAAATCTATTTCCTTCATCTCTAATTTTTCAATCTCTTTAATCAGAAAATCTTTTGCCTTTTTCTCTTTCTCAAAACTTGAAACATCAGGATCAAGAAAAAAAACAAACAATTCATAATAATTTTTTTGATTATCTTGTAATAAGTCTAATAATCTTTTTTTCACTACAACAGGCATTTTCATTCTCCGTTTGTGAGATATCAATTACCATACGTCACCCGAATTATAATCAAGTTTTAAGTTTGTTATTTTGCGTTATTAAAAATTAAGATAAACCACATAAATCAAAAAATTCAAAGATATACAAATTAACGTAAAATTACATTTAAACTTTTAGAATTATTTAAGCCACTGTTTTTATATAAAATTTGCAAAAATTAATCTAAATTTACATTAATTTAACCATCAAAAGTAAAATGTTAAAAAATAACGAATCAAAATTTCAAATAGTTCTATAACATTTAAAAAAATAATTAAAGGGAGAATTAGAATGTTTAATTCATGTTGTAAATTATTAGCAAATGAAAAAATTAAAATTGCTTTTTTTTGAAAGCGCTTCTGCTGGCTATCTTGCTTATCGTTTTTCTTTGAGTCCTTATTCAGGAGATATCCTTATAGGTAGTCTTGTAAGTTATGATCTTCTAGTAAAGGAAAACACCCTGCATATTTCAGAGCAACTTATTGAAAAATATACTGCCGAATCAATGCAAGTGACTGTTGAAATGATTAATAAAGGGAAGGAACTTTTGCATGCTGACCTGTATGTTGCCTGCACAGGCCTCTTAAAAAAAGGGGGTTCTGAAACAGAGGAAAAACCTGTAGGAACGTTCTTTTATTCAATATATTATAAAAATAATTTTTATAATTTTAGACGTATTTTAAAAGGACCAGCCTTTTTAAAACTTAGAAATTTGACGCACTATATTACTCAAGATATAAAACTTATTATATTAGATGAAAAGTTAACAAATATACATTTGGAAATATTTATTATCTTTCTTAAATATTATGTGCTGAAATGTAATTTTTTAAACATTCATATTAATAATGTTTATGACTAAAAATCACATTCACTAAAAATCAGTAAGTTATTTAAAATTGATAGTTTTTAAATTTACATTTAAATATAGGGTAACACCCCTACCCTACACATTTAAAAGCTACATGTTTTAATAACCCTATCTGAAGCTCTCAGATAAAACACATCATCATAATTGATATGAGGTAATTAAAAATGAGCACTACTAATAATCAAGCAAATCAACGCAATAATCAGCAACAGCAACAACAGCAAAATGACAACCGTAATCAACAACAACACGGTAACCAACAGCAAAACGATCAACAGCAACAAAATAATCAGCAACAACAGCAAAATGATAACCGCGGCCAACAACAAGGATCTAACCAAAAAGATTCTGGCCAACAAAATTCAAATAACAACCAACAACGTTAATCGTTTGTAGTTGTTCTTTGATGCGGTCAATCATTTAGGAAGGTGAACTCACCTTCCTAAATTTAATATAAGCATAAAATTCAATAAAATATGAGGGAATTCTGATGACAGATCAAAATACAGATCATGCTCAATTAGTAGCTGGCAATCATAACTATTCTGACTCTCGCTGGCGTGAAAGCTATCTTACCCGACCTTATTACCAAGAAGCGCAATTAACAACACCAGATCTAGATTATGATCGTGATTTTTCTGCTGCTTATGAACTTGGTCATCGGGCTCGTTCTGAATCTAAGCAAGGAACTCAGTTTGAAGACATGGAAGGTAGTTTGCAGCAAAAATGGGAAGAACTCAAAGCTGAGTCTCGCTTAAAATGGGAACATGCGAAACAAGCCATTAAAGATGCATGGGATGATATTTAACATCATCAAACGGTCCAAAGCTATAAGCTTATTTCCTATTGGCCCTGGGAAATAGGCTTTTTTATCGTTTTGTTTTGCTCACTTTTGCTTTTACACCATAAATTTCCGAATCGCTAATGCAAGTTGCTTGTGTAAAATATACAAACATACATGTCAACTTGAATATCAATAATTACTAGCTTATCAAAATAAAAACCTGACTTAGATAATCAAGTCAGGTTTTTGATAAAAATCAATTTTGATTTTTCTTAAAATATTCAATTATTTCTTCACCATTATTTACCGGCTTTTTCTGTGAAGGATAAGTTTCCTCATATGCATAAGCTGGTAATGTAATTTTGGCCCGAATTGGAGGTAATTTCTCTTGTCCACCCGTAGTAATCCGCTCAATAAAACCAGCAAGCCAGAGTACAAACTCCTGTGTATTTTTACTTTTAGGAATAAGACTTAAATCCAATTTAATTTTTGACTCTTGCAAAGGCTAAATTAGCAGCTCAGCGAAATCAATATAATTATATAAAAGCTTTAGCTGTGTCCCTTTTATTTCATGTCTGAGTTCGATCATCAAGTTGTTAAGATCTTCCATCGGCTCATCCGTAAACCCTTTTTTTCTTTGACATTTTGATATATTTTCTCAGCTATTTTTAAATATTGGGGCATATCCTTACCTTTATAGTTCATTATTACTAAAATGAATTTTGGATGAATATAAGTAAGCTATTGTGTTTGTTTTATTAAATTTTTGAAAAGATATATTCATTTTACAACAATTCAGTAACACTTAGATTGCCAAGCAGAAAATAGATAATAAATAACTGATAAACATTATATTTTCATATATTTAATTTTTATTATGCTATATTTTTTAGATAAAATAACAATAAAAAAAGCCCACTTAATAAGTAGGCCTTGTTAAGTAAAACTAATTATTGTGACTTTCTATTCATATCATGAGGTACTGCTGGATCACTTGCTCCATGCATTCCATCATTTCTTGAATTGCGGTCTTGGCATGCGCTCACGCCCATAGCTATTACAAGTACCATACTCACTGCACAAAAGATTCTAACCATTTAAATCACCTTTATAAATATTAAAATGTAGGTTTATGAATAGCATTATCTTATGTTGGCCTACTGCTGTGGTTCTCTTAACTTTTGTAGATTATGCAAGCTTATGTAAAAACCTAAAATATGATGAGTAAAATTATATTTATTGCAATTGAAATTCTGGTTATTTTTTGGCATGCAGTGTATACACTCCATAGTCCAAATTATAAAAATAGAATTATTAAATAGTTTAGCAAAACGATACATCCAATTAATGACACTCACATACTATATAAATAAACAATTAATAAATAATTGATATATATGATTAAAAAACAACACCTCACGTAAAATAAAAATGAGTTATATTAATATTATGCGTTTTAGTTTTTCTATTTTCTAAATAAAAACAGGCAAATATTTATATCAAATTATATAAATCAATCTTTTATTTTTGCAATTGACCCACTCTAATGCTCAGCTTATGATGCTCGCGCTGACCAATTTTGTCAGTCGGTTTTAGCAGACCGTCTACCTAAGTGCACTAAAAACACGTTTTTTGGTGTGAAGCCCCTCGTGCCTTTGATGGAGGAACGAGAGTGGGACACCTTCGGGTGTGCTGGTTTCTTAGGTATCAGTCTGCTAACCCTCTTTCGTTTCACCACCATAATGATTAGCAATGAATGGGCGTAACTTCTTTAATCAAGGAGTCACTCATGACTATTATTTTATATTTTTTAAATTCTTTTATTAATCATATTTATATTCGACATCTTTTACTTATTCAGGCATTTTTTAGAGATCGCCCCTCACCTCTCTCTAAAATAAAAACCTTATATAGAGTTCAAAAATTGTTTATTTAATCCTTTTACCTACCCATCTATATAAGTTTAGGTAAGAGTTTTATGTATTCAAAAAAACCGCATAAAGATAAGAACTTCTATCAACATCACTTAGCGATAACAACAACCTATGCAGAGTAACAATAATGTTTTTTCTCCGTCGTTTTGTTCTGGTGAGCCTGCTTGCGATAAGTGTTTTAAATTTAATAGGATGCAGACCATTGAGCAAAAAGGAATTTAATGCACATTGTGTTTGGGCAGGACATGACCTTTCACAGTGTAATTGTATTTATAACTCTTTAGAACAACACTATTCACCACAATTTGTTGAAAACTTACCAAAAGTGAGTTTGCAGAATATTGATGCTAAAATGAACTTTGTAGACACCATGAATACAACAATGCGACAGTGCCAATTTAGTGCTAGAAAATAGCTATCTAACTTATAAGGGCATGCTCTACCAGAAAATCTAAAAATACACGTACACGTTTAGGGACATATTTATCATGACCAATCCAAACGGCATGAAACTCTTCAGAAGCATGAATATTCCAGTCTTCAAGAATTTTGACGAGTTGTTTTTGCCGTAATGCATTTTGAATTTGAAATTCATTGAGTTGAGCAATACCAACACCTGCCAGTGCCAACTGTAAAATTGCTTCACCGTGGTTTACTTTTAAAACTCTAGAAGGTGTTAGGTTAATTTCCTGATCTGCTTTTTTAAATAGCCAAGTTTTGTTCTGGCGCTGATAACTTACATCTAAAAGCTGATGTTCATGCAGTTCATCTGGATGTTCGGGGCAACCATGCTGTTCAATGTATGCGGGTGAACATACATAAACTTTATGTGTACTACCGAGTGAGCGAGCCACGAAATTGGAACTTTTTAATGGTCCTGTACGAATTGCAATATCAATTCTTTGCTCAACCAAATTAATGACTTCGTCACTCAAATGAGCCTCTAACTCAATTTGTGGGTAGTGCTGGTTAAATAAAGAAATACACGGTAATAAAAAGTGAGTCCAATATGAAAGACTGGTATGGATTCTAATTCGCCCTTGCGGTATATGATTTGCGGTAACTGATTGTTCAAGTTCATCTAAATTATTGAGTATTTGAAGACCTTGCTCATAAAACTGGCATCCTTCACTCGTAAGCTGGAACTGACGTGTTGAACGGTTCAATAACCTGACACCAAGTCTTTTTTCTAAACGAGAAATTAACTTACTTATCGCAGACGGCGTCATATCACATGCCCTTGCTACGGCTGAAAAACTTCCAAGCTCGACCACACGTATAAAAATTGCCAACTCGCCAGATCGATTTATATCAAAATTAGCCATAACAAAATTTATTTATGAATTGTATTCACAAATTTTATTCCGCTTAGCCCTCTATAACAAGGCATCAATTTATTTCAAGATAACTTTAATTCGTTTTAAAGAGTTCACGAGATGAAACTTTATCAAGCCACCCTATTTTCTTTGGCTTTATTTACGAGCGTTACACAAGCTAAAGTATCAAAGCACCAATGGATTACCACTTGGTCTGCTAGCCCTCAAAAAGTCTGGAATAAAGATTTCGTTTTTCCGACACTCATTCCAGAGCAAATATCCAACCAAACAATTAGGCAGGTAAGCCAAATTAGTTTAGGTGGTGAAGCTGTTCGGCTTGTTTTTACCAATCAATATGGCGAGCAACCGCTTTATATTGATCAAACAACGATTGGTTTAGCGAACGCAGTAACTCCAAAATCTAAGAGCACCTATTCCGTTTATTTTTCTGGTCAACTTAAAGCAAAAATTTTACCTGGCAAACAACTGGTGAGTGATCCAATCAAGTTAGCTGTTCCCGATCATGCTCAATTGGTGGTGAATAGCTTTATTCAAAAGCCTACAACGTTTAAAACATTTCATTGGGATGCCAAACAAACCAGTTGGCTCATTAGTGGAAATCAGACAACAAATTTAAATGCGCCTACGAATGCAAAAACTACAACAGCACGATTATTACTGTCTGCAATCGAGGTAAAACCTAAACAGAAAGCTCGGGTGGTTGCTGTTATTGGAGACTCAATTACCGATGGAGCGACTGCAACCTTAGATGCGAATACGAGATGGACCGATTTTTTGGCTAAGCGTTTATCTCCCCATCAAGTAGCGGTAATTAATAGCGGAATTTCAGGAAATCGACTGCTTACCGATGGTATGGGCGATAGTGTTTTAAAACGTTTAAACAATGAAATATTTCAATATACAGATGTTAAAACTTTAATCGTTTTAATTGGTATAAATGATATTTCATGGCCCGGCACAGCGTTTGCTCCTAAACAGCAAATACCTTCTTTTGAAGCCTTAACTAAAGGTTATCAGCGTGTTGTAAATGAAGCTCACAAGCAAGGTATTCAGGTGATTGGTGCAACTTTACTTCCGTTTTCTGGTGCTTTACCCAATACGCCTTTAGATAATTACTATCAACCCAACAAAGATCAATTACGTCAGCGCATTAACCACTGGATAAGAACCAGTCATACATTTGATGGTGTACTTGATCTTGATGAAGGCTTAAAAGATCCAAAACATCCTAATCGTTTAAATCCCATTTATGATTCTGGAGATCATTTACATCCTAATGATCGTGGCAATCAGCATATGGCGGAATTGGTAGATTTAGATCAAATTACTAAAAATTAATGATTGCCCCATCAGGTGAGCCTTTCATCTGATGGGAATAGCTATTTAGAAATCATAACTTGCTATCATGTTGAAGCGGTTATCCACCCCGTTTCGACCATCGAAAGTTTCTCGTTCGCCATATACATATTCAACACCTAAGGTAATTGGCTTGTATGGGTTATACATGGTATTTACCCAGCCCTGCCAAAGCTGTTTGTTTTGAGTCGTGCTATTGTGCTGTAATTCGGCAAAACGGTTATCGTCTTTAGCTTTCATATAGCCATAAGCTAAAGTCGAGCGAATTTTTGGCGTGAATTGATGAGTTACCCCCAAAGACACCGTATCAAATTCATTGCTATGCATGTTGTTCTGCTTATCTATTGCATAGCCACTATTGCTCCACAATAAGAAACGTCCATCGCCTTTGACATGGTAATAATCGGCTTTAAGTAAAGTATCGGGTGTCATTTGGTATTTACCGCCGAAACCTACGCCCCAAGCCCATTCACTGTCATTATTGGTTCTTTTTTCTGCAACAAAACTACGGCCTGAAAGCATCGAACCATTGGCAAATTTATGATTTAAACGCCCCACTAAAGCAGGTAAACGCATTTTGTTATCTGGGTCTGTTGCCGCAGTATATTTCGGGTCTTCAACTGATACTGCAAAACTTGTATTTGCCGTTAAATTATCGCTATAGCGAACCATTGGCGATCTAAGTAAAGCACTGCCTACAAATGTTCCTGCATCGATTGTTTCTGGGTAATATTCAGGGGCAATGAATGTCGACCATGTTTGACCAATCAACCATTTATCAAAAGTTAAATAAGCATGACGTATACGGAACTGATCACGAGTAGCCGCCCCAAAAAAGTCCATTTCTAACTTTCCACCCACATCACCAGCAGTTGTTGGTGTTTTAAAATTCAATCCGAAACGGGTCACATAAACCGTACTGTGCAATTGGTCTTTCTGTGCAGATTCTTCTGGCGTATGTTCAAGTGGAACCCCACTAATATTGTTATACATCGTAGATGCACCCTTAATTTGATAAGAAGCATCTGCTCGTATATAACCATATAAGTTAAATTCTGTACCCGATTTAGTTAATACTTGTTGTATAGATTGTGGAGCTTGAGTAGCCACAGGAGCGACTTGTTCTACTTTTTCTTGGCTTAAAGATTTTTGAGTTTGTATATCTGCCTGTAGCATTGCCCGTAATTCGTTTACTTCTTGGCGAAGTTGCTCTATTTCAGGGTTTTCTTGACCAGCAAAAGCAGAAGACATAAGTAGAGTCACAGAAACTGCCAACAAGTTTTTTTGAACCGTTGTATTTAAAACTTTCATCATGAAATTTTCCTTTAGACCTTTAAGTAGTCTTAAAAGTCTCGACATCCTTTTTGTTATGTACCTATCTAAAATAGATCCTTAAAAATTTGCCTTTCTTTCACAAGAAAGACCTTCCCTCATATTTTTTAGCCGTATCCTCCCTAACGCAGCAAAAGCAACTTTTTAATTTTTCATTTTTTTATATTCTCTTCCACATTGAGAATATTCAGTTTTAACCCCTTATTTATATTCCCCAATAGTATTATTTTTTTGCAATAAACCCCTGATAAGTCAAAATTTGCGTATAAGGCTGTACACTTTCAAAGCCCGTCTTTTCCAAAAGTTTTATATATCCTTCAGTCGTTAAACTAAAAAAGTCCTCCGCCATACGCTCTAGCATTTTTTGACATTGCTCTTCTGTTAGACCTTGTGCCAAGCACAAATAACGCAATGCATGAAGTTGCATTGGGTTTATACAGGTCATGAGGTCATAAGTAAGCAAAACTGCCTTTTCTGTTAAGCGATCATAAATATCCTTAAAGAAGGCTGGTTTTATGTCATCTGCAATAAAATGAGCCACAAGAATAGAAAGTGCAGCATCAAAGCAACTCTCGAGAGGTAAAACTGAAGTTTCACCGTGAACAAAAGTGACTTGGGTAGATTTACCTAAAAGTTCAACCTGTTTTTGGGCTTTTTGCAGCATGGTTAAAGATGGATCGACTGCTGTAAATTTCCAGTTTGGATGTCTTTTAAGTAAATATTCGAGTTCATAACCCGTACCACAGCCCACAATTAAGACATGAGCATCTGGTGGCAACACCGACTGTAAAATGGCATCCACCTGTAGATGGATGACTTCATAACCCGGAATTAATTTACGAATATGCGCATCATATCCTTCAACTACTTTAGGGCTATTAAAGTCTTTTGCCATTTTGTTTTATCCCTTTTAAAACTGCTTTTCGGTTTATCATTTTCTGCACTTTGAATGAGCTTTTAACTTATTTAGTCAAAAACATTGCCCGTTAAATTAAGTTCAGCTCGCATAATTTCCTGCAATTTAAACTTTTGCGCTTTGCCAGAAGCAGTCATTGGAAACTCATTAAAAAATCGGACATAGCGCGGCACTTTATTATGAGAAATATGCTCTTGGCAAAATTGGCGAATGCTGTCTTCATCGACTTGGTGATGCTCATGCAAAATAATGCATGCGCAAAGTTCTTCACCATATTTCGCATCTGGCAAGCCAATCACCTGTACATCGCTTACATCTGGATGGGTATATAAAAAGTCTTCAATCTCTTTTGGAAAGAGGTTTTCTCCTCCGCGAATCACGACATCTTTAATGCGGCCTTTAATTTTAATAAAACCGTCTTGATCCATCTCGGCAATATCACCCGTATGCATCCAACCAGCAGCATCGATCACTTCACGGGTCTTTTCTTCTTCTCCCCAATAACCGGCCATCACTGAATAACCACGAACGCATAACTCACCCAATGTGCCTTGCGGAACAATTTGCCCTTCTAGATCGACAATTTTAATTTCAACATGCGGATGAACATGCCCAACTGTGCTTACCCGTTTATCGATTGAATCGTTTACCGAGCTTTGTACACTCACTGGCGAGGTTTCGGTCATGCCATAACAAATGGTAATTTCCGACATATGCATTCGGTCTATGACACGCTGCATAATTTCACGTGGACAAGGACTACCTGCCATAATGCCTGTTCTTAAGCTCGACAGATCAAACTCATTAAACTGTTCATGTTCTAAAGTGGCAATAAACATGGTTGGTACACCATAAGCTGCCGTGCAACGTTCTTGATGAATCGCTTTTAAAGTTTCTAAGGGATTAAATACAGCCGATGGATAGACCATGGTTGACCCATGCGTCACACACGCCAGATTCCCCATCACCATGCCAAAACAATGGAACAATGGCACAGAAATACAGACTTTATCTTGAGCAGTTAAACGGATGCCTTCACCGACAAAATAACCATTATTTAAAATATTATGGTGGGTTAACATGGTCCCTTTCGGGTTACCTGTTGTACCTGAGGTAAATTGAATATTAATGGTTTCATCAAACTGGAGCTGTCTGGCTAATTGTTTTAATTGTTCTAGCTGTTCAGAAGTTGGTGTGGTGACTAAATCACTAAAACGATAAATACCCGTATGTTGTTGGTCATCAATTTTAATGACAAATTTTAAATGCGGCAGACGCTCTGAACTGAGCACTTTATCTGGGCTATTAGTTAATTCAGGGGCAATTTTTGTGAGTAATTCTTGATAATCCGTCGTTTTGAATTGAGAAGCAATAATCAATCCTTTGCACGAGACTTTATTCAACACATATTCAAGTTCATGACTTTTATAAGCTGTATTCAGGTTAACTAAAATAATCCCTGCTTTAAAAGCTGCAAATTGGGTTACCGTCCATTCCACACAGTTAGGTGACCAAATCGCTAATCGATCTCCTTTTTTTAATCCCAATTTTAATAGGCTACAAGCAAAAGCGTTTACTTCATCTTGTAAAGCTTTATAGGTTAATCGTCTATTTTGATGAAAACTAACGATTGCTTCCTTGTCAGCATATTGCTGACAGGCCTGATCAAATTGTTCACCAATGGTCATACCCAATAAGGGTTGTGTACTCGGTCCCGAGGCGTAGCTTAACCGTTCTTGTTGCATTGAATCATTCTCCTTGATTCTTCTAATTCTCTTCTTACCTGATCTAATTGTTGTTACTGCAACTACTTTTCCAAACTACTTATTTTGTGTTGTTTTATCCTTTATATGCCCTATTTCTTTTGCACAGCATCCACACAAAAGTCCGCAATCTGTTTTGAAAAATAGTCTTTGTGCGCATGATCAAACTTTGTATTTTGAGCTGGGTCTAGGGGTTCAACCACCACATAAGTCATAGCACCGACTACACAAAGTGCTGCTGTGTTTAAATCATCCAAGACAAACTCACCACTTGCATTTCCATCCGCAAGTATTTTTTTAATACTTTGTTTAATCAATTGCTTCACACGAAAACGTTCATGTTCAACCGTGGAATCGACGGGTTCAAACATGAGTGAATACGCAAGCTGAGGACTATTCAGTGCCCGTTTTACAAAAGTTGCCACCGCCTTGTGTAATTTCTGCTTTGCCGATAAGTCACTTTCGGTAATCGAATCGATGACCAATAGCTCTGTATTAATGGCATCAGACAAAACTTCTATTAGCACTTGGCTTTTATTATCGAAGTAGCGATAAACCAGTCCACTAGATACACCTGCTTGCTCTGCAATTGTTTGTATTTGTGCGTCCTTAAATCCTCCTTCTGAAATTATTTTTCTAGCTGAATTCAAAATCGATTTACGATTTTGCTCCATCCGCTCTTGCATTAAAGATGATCGTTTATAGCTCATAATTTATTCTCTAACAAATAAAATGAATTGTAAATCATTTTATGAATCTGTATTCACTTTTTCAAAAAATCATTGTATGTTACTTATCAAATACCCACAAAATATTTTATGGACAACAAATATAACCAATAGGATGAAAATATCATGAACCTACGCAGCTTAAATTTTGGTCTAGATGAAACTTTAATTGCGCTTCAAGATTCGGTAGCCGCTTTTTGTGCAAAGGAAATTGCACCAATTGCCCAACAAGTTGATCAAGACAACAAATTCCCTGCACATCTCTGGAAAAAATTCGGAGATATGGGCCTTTTAGGCATGACAGTTTCTGAAGAATATGGCGGTGCCAATATGGGTTATTTAGCTCATATTATTGCTATGCAAGAAATTTCTCGTGCTTCGGCAGCCATTGGTTTGTCTTACGGTGCTCATTCTAATTTATGTGTAAACCAAATTAACCGTAACGGTAACGAGCAGCAAAAACAAAAGTATTTACCAAAATTGATTTCCGGTGAATATGTGGGTGCCCTTGCGATGTCTGAACCGAATGCGGGTTCTGATGTCGTCAGCATGAAATTACGTGCTGAACAAAAAGGTGATCACTTCGTTTTAAATGGTTCAAAAATGTGGATCACTAACGGCGGTGATGCAGATGTATTGGTCGTTTATGCTAAAACTGACCCGCAAGCTGGCGCGAAAGGCATGACCGCTTTCTTAATTGAAAAAGGCATGAAAGGCTTTAGTCACGGTAACCATTTAGACAAACTCGGTATGCGTGGCTCTAACACTTACCCGCTGTTCTTTGACAATGTAGAAGTACCTGCTGAAAACGTACTCGGCGGTGTCGGTAACGGTACAAAAGTACTCATGAGTGGTTTGGACTATGAGCGTGCAGTTTTAAGTGCCGGACCTTTAGGCATTATGGATGCCTGTCTGGATGTGGTCATTCCATACTTGCATCAACGTGAACAGTTTGGTCAGGCGTTAGGTGAATTCCAGCTTATGCAAGGCAAACTTGCCGATATGTATTCAACTTGGTTGGCATGTAAAGCACTTGTTTATGCTGTTGGTGCTGCCTGTGACAAAGCTGACCATGACCGCAGTTTACGCAAAGATGCCGCAAGTGCCATTTTATATGCTGCTGAAAAAGCAACATGGATGGCTGGTGAAGCAATTCAAACTTTAGGCGGTAATGGTTATATCAATGAATTCCCTGCTGGCCGTTTATGGCGCGATGCAAAACTTTATGAAATTGGTGCAGGAACTTCTGAAATTCGCCGCATGCTGATTGGCCGCGAACTTTTTAATGAAACCAAATAATAATTATAAATAAGGACGCATCTTATGAACCAATTACAAAGCAAGATTAATGTTCGAAGCGAAGACTTCAAAACAAACCAGCAAGCCATGCAAACATTGGTCACAGATCTCAAACAAGTTGCCCAGCGTATTGCTTTAGGCGGTGGTGAAAATGCCCGTCAAAAACATTTGGCTCGAGGTAAACTTTTACCCCGTGAACGTATTGATCAACTCATTGATGTCGGTACGGCATTTTTAGAAATTGGTCAATTGGCAGCGTACAACGTTTATGAAGATGATGTTCCTGCCGCAGGTGTGATCGCTGGTATTGGTCAAGTCAACGGCATCACTTGTATGATCGTTGCCAACGATGCAACGGTTAAAGGCGGAACGTATTACCCACTTACGGTTAAAAAGCATTTACGCGCACAAGAAATTGCTGAACAAAACCACTTGCCTTGTATTTATTTGGTGGACTCAGGCGGTGCCTATTTACCAATGCAAGATGAGGTTTTCCCAGACCGTGATCACTTTGGGCGTATTTTCTACAATCAGGCACGCATGTCGAGTCTTGGTATTGCCCAAATTGCCGTGGTAATGGGGAGCTGTACCGCTGGTGGTGCTTATGTACCTGCCATGTCTGATGAAACCATTATTGTACGTAACCAAGGTACGATTTTCTTAGGCGGCCCTCCTCTAGTAAAAGCCGCAACAGGCGAAGTGGTGAGTAGTGAAGATTTAGGCGGTGGTGATGTGCATACACGTCTTTCAGGTGTGGCTGACCATTTAGCTGAAAATGATGAACATGCGATTGCGATCGCACGAAACATTGTCGCTAACCTAAACAAGAAGCAAAACGACTTAAATAAACAAGTTGATGAACCATTGTTTGATGCATCAGAACTCTATGGTGTGGTGCCAAGTGATGCACGTAAACCTTTCGATGTGCGTGAAGTGATTGCCCGTATTGTAGATGGCTCTCGTTTTGATGAGTTTAAAGCACGCTTTGGTTCAACACTTATTACTGGTTTTGCTTCACTTTACGGTATGCCAGTCGGCATTATTGCCAATAACGGAATTTTATTTTCCGAGTCCGCACAAAAAGGCGCGCATTTTATTGAGCTATGCACACAGCGCAATATTCCATTGTTATTCCTACAAAACATTACGGGCTTTATGGTTGGCCGCCAGTATGAAAATGAAGGAATTGCTAAAAACGGCGCCAAATTGGTTATGGCAGTTGCCACCGCAAATGTACCAAAACTCACTTTGATTATTGGTGGTTCTTTTGGTGCAGGTAATTACGGTATGTGTGGACGTGCTTACTCACCACGCTTTTTATGGACTTGGCCGAACTCTCGTATTTCAGTCATGGGCGGCGAGCAAGCGGCAAGTGTACTCTCAACTTTAAAACGTGATCAGATTGAGCAAAAAGGTGCCGAGTGGTCAGCTCAGCAAGAAGATGAATTTAAACAACCAATTCGTGAACAGTACGAGCGTCAAGGTCATCCATATTATGCTTCTGCACGTCTTTGGGATGACGGTGTAATTGACCCAGCTCAAACTCGTCAGGTCCTTGGTTTAAGCCTCGCTGCTGCTATGAATGCTCCAATCCAGCCAACCAAATTTGGCGTGTTCCGCATGTAAGAGGTGTATATGAGCTATCAATTTTTACAACTCGAACAACAAGGTCAGGTTGCCTATGTTTGGCTGAACCGCCCTGAATTACACAATGCCTTTAATACGACAGTCATTGAAGAGTTGCATGCTTGCTTTAAGCAAATCAATACCCGTGATGATATACGTGTGGTCGTTCTAGCGGGTCGCGGCAAAAGCTTTTCGGCAGGTGCCGATCTGAACTGGATGAAACAGGCAGGTCAGGCATCTTCAGCAGAAAATGAAGCAGATGCATTAAAACTTGCACAAATGCTTGATGCACTTGCAACGCTAAAACAACCGACTATTGCCCGAGTGCATGGCATTGCCTTTGGTGGCGGTATGGGCTTGGCATCGGCATGTGATATTTGCATTGCCAGCACCGATGCCAAGTTTGCAACTTCTGAGGTTCGTTTAGGCCTTGCTCCATCTACCATTAGTCCTTATGTGATTCGTGCGATTGGCGCAAGACAAGCTTCTCGTTACTTCTTAACTGCCGAGCGGATTTCAGCACGTGATGCCAAACACATTGGTTTGGCACACGAGGTTGCAGATGCTGAAGACTTAGATAAAAAAGTTCAAGAAATTATTGATGCTCTATTACTCGGTGGCCCGCACGCTCAAGCGGCCTCAAAACAACTCATTCAAATGGTGAGCAACCAGACCATGAGCAATGACTTGCTGCAACAGACAGCACATCATATTGCTCAAGTTCGTCAAGGTAGCGAGGCAAAAGAAGGTCTGAGTGCCTTTTTAAATAAACAACAGCCTGCTTGGGTTTCTAACTCGAATAACAACAATTAAGGACGATCATCATGTTTGAAAAGATTTTAATTGCGAACCGTGGCGAAATTGCCTGCCGTGTAATTCGTACAGCTAAAAAATTAGGTATTGCAACGGTTGCCGTTTACTCAGATGCAGACGCAAATGCACAACATGTCAAACTTGCAGATGAAGCGGTTTATATCGGTCAGTCCCCTGCAACGCAAAGTTATTTACAAGTTGACCGTATTATTCAAGCAGCGATTGATACAGGCAGCCAAGCGGTTCACCCAGGCTACGGCTTCCTTTCTGAAAATGACCAGTTTGCACTCGCTTGCCAACAACACAACATTTGCTTTATTGGCCCACCAGTGGATGCCATTTTAGCTATGGGTTTAAAAGCCACGTCTAAAGCTTTAATGGAAAAAGCAGGCGTCCCTTTAACACCAGGTTATCACGGAACCCACCAAGATGCCGACTTTTTAAAACAACAGGCAGACCGAATTGGCTATCCTGTTTTAATTAAAGCCAGTGCTGGCGGCGGTGGTAAAGGCATGAGTCTGGTTGAACGCAGTGAAGATTTTCTGCATGCCTTAGCCTCTTGTAAACGTGAAGCCAAATCGAGCTTTGGTAATGATGATGTCTTGATTGAGCGTTATGTGATTCAACCGCGCCACATTGAAGTGCAAGTGTTTGGCGATACACATGGCAACTACGTACATTTGTTTGAACGTGATTGTTCGGTACAACGCCGTCACCAAAAAGTGCTAGAAGAAGCCCCTGCTCCACAAATGCCAAGCGAGAAACTCGAGGCAATGCGCCAAGCTGCAATTGATGCTGCACGCGCGGTAAATTATGTTGGCGCAGGTACAGTTGAGTTTATTGTAGAACAAGACGGTACGGCGTATTTCATGGAAATGAATACACGTCTACAAGTCGAGCATCCTGTTACTGAAATGATTACAGGTGAAGACTTGGTCGAATGGCAACTTCGTGTGGCCTATGGTGAACCTTTGCCTAAACTACAAAACGAATTGCAGATTCACGGCCATGCGCTCGAAGCACGTATTTATGCCGAAGAACCAGAAAAAGGCTTTTTACCAGCAATCGGTAAAATTGACTATTTGCACTACCCAACGCAAAACCAATATGTACGTGTAGACAGCGGTATTGTTGAAGGCGATGAAATCACGACCTATTATGACCCGATGATTGCCAAACTGATTGTATGGGGTAAAAACCGTGAAGCTGCGCTTATTCAAATGCAAAATGCTTTGAGCCAATTCCATGTCGATGGCTTAGGTAACAACATTGCCTTTCTTGAAAAGATTGTACGTAGCGGATCGTTTAAACAAGCTAAGCTTGATACCAACCTGATTCAACGTGAACAAAACTTCTTGTTTAGCCCTGAAGAGATCAAACCGGAACTGGTAGTGGCAGCGGCATTTATTGAGTTTTTAAGCAAACTTAATAACAACAGCTCAAGCCAAAAACAGCTTTGGCAAGCTCAACCTCTATGGCGTTTAAATATTGCTTATCAGCACAGCATTAAACTGAATTATTTAAACCAAAATATCCAAATCAAATTTGCCTCAAATGAAGATGGCTTCACCGCAGAATATAACGGCCAAAGCTACCCGATTTCAGGTCAATTGCTTGATGCACATACGGCCTCTATTCAAATTGGTGGGACTCAGCAAAAGCTACCTTTTAACCAAAGTCAGCAAGGTATTACCTTGTTCCAAAACGGTCAAAGCTATAAGTTTGCTTATATTCGCCAAGACTTTAATCAGGCAGATAGCCAAGCCGATGAAGGTCACTTAAAAGCCCCAATGCCGGGTGTGGTCACACAAGTGCTAGTCAGTGCAAATCATAGCGTGAAGAAAGACGATATTTTAATGACGCTTGAAGCCATGAAAATGGAATACACCATCCGTGCTCCTAAAGACGGCGTGATTGTAGATTCCTATTTCCAAGTCGGTGATCAGGTCAAAGCTGGCGATGAGCTTGTGGAATTTCAGCCTGCACAGGAGGAAGTTGCATGAGTGAGTTTGTCAAAATCGTGGAGGTCGGCCCCAGAGACGGCCTCCAAAACGAAAAGCAGGCTTTAACCGTTGAACAACGCTTAAACTTCATTAATGACCTGATTAATGCAGGTCTAAAATCGATTGAAGTGGGTTCATGCGTTTCGGCAAAATGGGTACCGCAAATGGCTCAAAGTGACGAGCTATTTAAGCTGTTACCTCAAACAACCGATGTGCAATTTAGCCTGCTCACGCCCAATATCAAAGGTTTTGAGACAGCTCAAGCAGTAGGATGCAAAGAGGTTGCGGTGTTTACCGCAGCTTCTGAAAGCTTTACCCGTAAAAATATTAACTGTTCTATTGACGAAAGCTTTGAAAAATTTAGTGATGTCATGACTGCTGCAAAAGCCCATAACATCCGTGTGCGCGGTTATGTCTCCTGTATTGTCGACTGTCCATATGAAGGCGCAATTGCCCCTGAGCAAGTCGTAAAAGTTGTTAAACGACTCTATGACATGGGCTGCTATGAAGTGTCTTTAGGTGAAACTATTGGTACAGCAACACCAGATCGCGTTCAAAAGGTTTGGCAAGCCTGCCTTGCTGAACTCGATAGCAAGGTTTTGGCTGGGCATTTCCACAATACCTATGGCATGGCGATTGCCAATATTTATCAGTCTTTACAAGAAGGCATTCGTGTTTTTGACTCGTCTCTTGCAGGACTTGGCGGTTGCCCTTATGCCAAAGGTGCCTCGGGTAATGTATCGACCGAAGATCTGTTTTATTTGCTGTCACACATGGGTTTTGAAACTGGCATCGACTTAGAAAAACTGATGCAAGCCAGCCAAAATATTAGTAATGTATTAAACCGAAAAAGTTTGTCGAATTATGCAAATACGTATTGGCAGACCAAGTGTGCATAGTCATTAATTAAAATAGCTCAGCATCTGGTATAAAGCTGAATATTAGGCAAAGTACCAGATCAACCTATCTCATCTTTATCTCATTCTGTACAGGAATTGGGACTCAATCTCTCATGCTATTTTTTTAAAATTTATCATTTATCTGTGTATTAAATGCCTCTCTCAACAGAAGCATTCTCTACCCTATTTTTATTCTAATCCGTATTATTCTTCATCCTTTTTCAATTGTAGTCCTTAAAAAATTTATCTCATTATTTATAAAAATAAGATGCATCCATTTCAATTCTTGGGGAAATATATTCTTCCACCCAATCTAACCATGCACGTGTTTTAGCATCAATAAAATGACGTGAAGGCAATAAGGTATAAACCCCGATATCGGGCGAACGCCACTCTGGCAAGATATGACATAATCTTCCATTTTGAACTGCATCTAAAGCCGAAAACATCGGCAATAATGCGATGCCCATATCTTGTTGCACCACATCTAACAATAACTCAGGGTTATCTGCAATCAGTTGCCCGCCAATATCAATTTGATAAGATTCACCCTTTGCGTTTAACAAGTGCCAATCTGGTGTAATAGACGGGTTTACTAAGCGTAAACAGGCGTGGTTTTTTAAGTCTTCTGGAGACTCAGGTACTCCATATTTTTCGAGGTAAGCAGGTGAAGCACATAAAACAGAAAAAATAGTGCCAATTCTGCGTGCAACAAACCGAGAGTCTGTTAATGATTCAGTCAGATACAGGCTGACATCGACCCCTTTTGCCAACAGGTCTGGAACGTACTGTGAAGTCGTATATTCCACGGTTAGTTCAGGGTAATGCTTACAAAATTCGGCCATTACTGGAAAAACATAATGATGCCCAAAGCTTCCCATGCTTAACACACGTAAACGCCCTTTGGGTTTAGATGCCGTTCCTGTTACTTCTGACTCCGCTTCATCCACCATTGAAATGACTTGGCGACAACGCTCCGCATAAGTCGCACCAATATCGGTCAGTGCCTGCTGGCGCGTTGAGCGTTGTATTAATTTTGTACCTAAGCGTGTTTCTAGCTCGCTGATAAGACGTGAAACCTGTGCTGTGGTCAGATCCATCTGCTCAGCTGCTGCTGTGAAACTCCCGCTATCAATCACTTTCAGGAATGCATGCATTGCATGCAATAGTCCACCATCGAGATTTTTGCGCATAACGTAAATATGTTTTCCTAAATTACGGATTGTTGCACCAGTTTAGTTCAACCACAATGACTAAATGTACATACATTGGCACTAATTCTTTTTAAGAAGAGGAACCGATCTTTTTTTATTTCGTATGTCACTTGCTCCAAATATTCAACTGGATGTTGAAAAAAGAAAGTAGTCCGAGCTACTAAAAATTCTAAGGAGATATAAATGAATATAGCTACAAAAGTCACTCCAAATATTATTGCAACAAAGGATGTGTCACTTGAAGATAAATATGTAAGTGATAACGGTACAGCATATATGACCGGCATTCAGGCACTTGTTCGGTTGCCTCTTGCCCAAACTCGCCGTGACGCGATTAATGGTTATCATACTGCTGGTTTTATTTCTGGTTATCGCGGTTCTCCTGTTGGTAACTATGATAGTTTCCTTTGGCAAGTTCAAGGATTACTTAAATCCCATAATGTTGTATTTCAACCTGGCGTAAATGAAGACTTGGCTGCTACCGCAATTTGGGGTACTCAACAAGTTAATCTTTCAGGCCAAGGCAAATATGATGGAGTGTCTTCATGGTGGTATGGTAAAGGCCCGGGTGTTGACCGTTCAGGCGACGTACTCCGCCATGCTAACTTAGCTGGTACCTCTGAACGTGGTGGTGTCGTTGCTTTATTTGGTGATGACCACTCATGTAAATCTTCTACAATCCCTCACCAGTCTGAACATGTCATGATTGGTTGCGGTATTCCAATTTTCTACCCAACATCCGTTCAACAAATTTTAGACTTTGGTGTTCACGCCATTGCTGTTTCACGTTTTTCTGGCCTTTGGTCTTCAATGAAGCTAGTCAGTGAAATTGTTGAAACTTCTGCTTCTGTTCATGTCGACCTAGACCGTGTTACTCCGGTTATACCAGAAGATGTCAATTTCCCAGAGGGTGGCGTTAATATTCGTTGGCCAGATCATGGCATTCAGCAAGAAGAACGTCTTTATAAATATCGCTTACCTGCTGTTTTGGCCTATGCCCGCGCTAACAAAATCAACACAGTTACATGGCCTTGTGAAAATGCCCGTATTGGTATTGCTGCAAGTGGTAAAGGTTATTTAGATACCATTGAAGCTTTACGCATTTTAGGTATTGAAGATGAAACTGCTCAGCAGCTTGGGCTACGTGTTTATCAGGTCGGACTGATTTGGCCTTTAGAACCACAAGGCGTTCGTGAGTTTGCTGAAGGTTTACAAGAACTGATCGTTATTGAAGAAAAACGTCCAATTATTGAAACACAAATTAAAGATGAGCTGTACTCACTGCCTGATGGCAAACGCCCACATGTGATTGGTAAAGCAACTGACGGCAAAGGCGAATGGAGTACTTCTATTGAAGAGGCACCGCTCATTGGTCACTATGAGTACCAGCCTGAACCTATTGCAAAAATGCTGGCTGCTCGCTTCTTAAAACTCGATATTCCAGAAAGCTTAAAAACACAAATCCAAAGCAGAATCGATTTACTGCTAAAAGCAGAGCAAGAATCAAAACGTGTTATTGATCTTGCTGAACGTAAACCGTATTTCTGTAGTGGTTGCCCACATAACTCTTCAACAGTCGTTCCTGAAGGTAGTCGTGCATTAGGTGGTATTGGTTGTCACTATATTGCCGTTTCACTTGACCGTGGTACCGAAACATTCTCTCAAATGGGCGGTGAAGGTGTAAGTTGGGTGGGTGCATCACCATTTACCAATGAAAAACACATTTTTGCTAATCTTGGTGATGGAACCTATTTCCACTCTGGTTACTTAGCAATTCGTCAATCTATCGCTGCAAAAACAAATATCACCTACAAAATTCTCTACAACGATGCGGTCGCTATGACAGGTGGTCAGCATGTAGATGGGCATTTGAGCGTTGCACAGTTAACTCGCCAGCTCGCTGCCGAAGGTATTAAAAAACAAGTAATTGTAACTGATGAAGTTAAATTATTAAATGAAGAAGACGGTATTGCAGCGGGTGTAGAAATTCGCCATCGTAATGAGCTTGATGCAGTTCAACGTGAGCTACGTGAAGTTTCAGGTGTAACCGCTTTAATTTATGTACAAACCTGTGCCAGTGAAAAACGCCGTCGCCGTAAACGTGATGCCTACCCTGACCCAGCTGAGCGTTTATACATTAACAGTGATATTTGCGAAGGTTGTGGCGACTGTTCGAAAAAATCAAACTGTTTATCAATTGAACCTGTAGAAACAGCTTTAGGCACTAAACGCCAAATTAACCAAAGTAGCTGTAATAAAGACTTCACTTGTGCTGAAGGGTTTTGCCCTAGTTTTGTGACTGTTCATACACGTGATATGAAACGTCCTGCTAAATTTGAAGGTATTGGTGCAGGCTGGCCAACATCACCCGTTATTCCTCAGTTATATGACGTTCCAAGTCGTATTATGGTCGGTGGTATTGGGGGTACAGGTGTTGTGACTATTGGTGCACTGCTTGGTATGGCAGCTCACCTCGAAGGTAAAGCAACACGTGTTATGGACATGGCCGGCCTTGCCCAAAAAGGTGGTACGGTTTATTCATACGTTCAACTTGCAGCAAGTGATGAGCAAATTTCTTCTACCAAAATTCCGGCGGGTCAATGTGAATTACTCATCGGTGCAGATGCCGTAGTCGCTGGTGGTAGCGCTGCTCTATCTCGTTTAAAAGATGATGCTTTAGTTATTGTGAATGAAGACAGTACCCCTACTTCTGAGTTTATTAAATCTCGTGACTGGTATGCGCCTATTACCGATTTAATTGACCGTCTTCGTGGTCGTGTTCGTCAAGGTCAACTGGTTTCTCTGCCAGCGGCTCGTATTGCAACACAACTCTTAGGTGATTCAATTTATACCAACCAGTTATTGCTCGGTATGGCATGGCAATCTGGTCGCATTCCGCTATTACGTGAAAGTATTGAAAAAGCAATTCGCCTAAATGGTACGGCTGTTGAAAAGAACCTCGAAGCTTTCCGTGTAGGTTGTCATCTTGCAAGTGACCCGACTTTAGCTGCTCGTTTACTTGCAGCAATGCCAAAAACCAAAACTCCGCAAACTTTAGCTGAACTTATTGAAGACCGTTCTGCTCGTTTAACAGACTACTGGAATGAAGCTTATGCAGCTAAATACCGCACGCTTGTAGAATTGGCAGCTAAAAAGTTACCAGAAGAGTTAACAGGTACGATTGCAACTCAGCTTTACAGAGTTATGGCTTATAAAGATGAATATGAAGTTGCACGTCTACTAACAGGTAAAAGCTTCAAAGAATCAATTGAAACCCAATTCGGTAAAGGCTTACGTTTAACCTATCATCTTGCTCCACCAGCGTTACTTGGTGGTCTGAAAAATGTCCGTAAACGTGCGTTTGGTTACTGGATGCGTTTCCCAATGATGATGCTCGCTCGCTTACAATGGCTTCGTGAAACTTTCCTTGACCCATTTGCGCGTCAAGAAGAACGTCAACATGAACAAGCTTGGCGTGACCGTTACATCGCATTTGTTGAAGCACTTGTTGAGGCACCAGACAATCATAACTTGGCAGTTGCTGAACAAATTGCAAAATTACCGGCAGAAGTCCGCGGTTATGGGCATATCAAAATGAAAGCAATGGACGCTGCAAAACAACGTTGGGATGAGCTTACGCCAACATTGCTAAAAGTCCGTAACTAACAATTAAATCTCAATAAAAAAGTCATCCTTGGGGATGACTTTTTTATTGGCTCAAAAATTTATTTAGTCATTTTACGTAAAGTCAAAATCTGCTCGCTTCGTCCAAATGGACCATACACATCATGTAAAACTGCACTGGTTAAACCAATGCCATCCGAACCATATTGCTGAACGGTTTCCAAACCTAACCATTTACCTTGCGGATAACGGTGCATGTGGATTTGTAAATCAAGATTTGGGAAGCCCCAAGTAAATTCTCCTTCTTGTCTTGGGACAATGCCGTTTGCGGTATCTACCATGCCAATTAAATGCGCAAAATCTGTGGTCGGCTGCCCTTCAACTATTTCTTTATCATTGTTTAGCCAAACAATGCCTTTGCCCGCACGATGCTGATCATCAGTTTTAGTGACTAATGTCTGGATAAAACCACCCGGCCATCTTTTCATGCCTGTCCATTCGGCAAAAGTATCGGGATGATGAATTGGTTGATCTTCAAGCCCAGCAATCTCGGAACTGTCTTGAGTGCACATGCGCCATGCTCTAGCCACAATACAAGTTTTACCTTGTGCTTGTAGTTCCGCTTCAATCAATTCAATCGTTTTACCGGCACGAATGACATGTGTTTTAATCGTAAATTCACCAAATGCAATCAATCCAAAAATATCAAAACTAATTCGACCAATTCGCATATCTTGTCGTGGTGAAAACTGTTCTAACTCTACTGCGATCACGCCACTTGCAGGCGCCATATGCTGTTCATGAGGGTTCCATGCCCCTTGTGCATGAACAGTTGAGCAATAATGAGCAATCACTTCACCTTGAGGACCAATTGTTCTATTCAGTAATTGATAATAAGCATTCATGATTTTCTTTCCTTAGTCCTTGTCCAACATCAATATTTGATGAAAATTCACGTTTTAATGCTTATGTTAACCCTCTATTTATTTGACTCAACTGGTTTTTCCTACCAAAAACTGATGAGTCTAAATTTACAAATTTAATCAATAGGTAAAATTTCGTATGTCAATTTCACCCAATGATTCTAGATATTACGATTCATTAAAATGCAAAAGCATCTTGATCGAGCTCCATCACAGATTCAGCTCCAGAATCAATAGAAGCGGCATAACTCTGTGTACGATGCAAAAGCTTTTGATAGAAAAACTTAGCTGTCGTTAATTTTGCTTTATAAAAAGCTTCTTCTTGTGTACCCGATTCTAATTTTTCATGGGCAACTTGTGCCATTCGAGCCCACAAATACGCGAATACGACGTAACTAGAAAAATAAAGATAATCCACTGAAGCTGCCCCTATTTCTTCAGGATTGTGCTTGGCTTTCTCTGCAATAGATTTGGTCAGTGACAGCCATTGATGCTTGAGCTCAGCTAGTTTTTCTAAATAAGGTTTTAAGACTTCATTTGATTGGTACTGACTAATAAATTGATCAATTAAATCGGTCATGTTCTTTAAAAGTTTGCCTTCCGACTTGAGGACTTTACGTGCGAGTAGATCTAAAGACTGAATCTCAGTTGTACCTTCATACAATGTCGAGATACGTGCATCACGTACAATTTGCTCCATGCCATGCTCAACAATAAAGCCATGACCACCAAATACTTGAACACCATGCTTTGCAGACTCATTACCCGACTCTGTTAAAAAGGCCTTAGCAATGGGTGTTAAAAAAGCCAATAATTCATCGGAGTGTTTTTGCTGTACCTGATCGTTTGAGCTTTCCACAATATCGACATGCTGAGCCAGAAAGTAAGCCAGTGCGCGGCCACCTTCAGAAAAAGCTTTTTGTGTCATTAACATTGAACGTACAGCGGGATGCACAATAATTGGGTCGGCATTTTTCTCAGGATATTTGGGACCAGATAACGAACGCATAGCGAGACGCTCTTTGGCATAACTTAATGCGCCTTGAAATGAAATTTCAGAAGCAGCGAGCCCTTGTACGGCTGTTCCAATACGTGCGGTATTCATAAAGGTAAACATACAATTGAGCCCGCGATTTTCCGGACCAATCAAATAACCTTTCGCGTCATCAAAATTCAGTACACAGGTGGCATTGCCATGAATCCCCATTTTATGTTCAATCGCACTACAAACGACTTTATTACGGTCCAACACCTGACCGTCATCACTCACATTAAATTTAGGCACAATAAATAAAGAAATACCTTTAGTCCCCGCAGGCGCCTGAGGCAAACGGGCTAAAACAATATGAATAATATTTTCAGAAAGATCATGTTCTCCTGCTGAAATAAAAATCTTTTCACCTGTAATGGAGTAACTACCGTCCGGATTTGGCTCTGCTTTTGTTCTAATTAACCCAAGGTCTGAACCTGCATGTGATTCGGTTAAACACATGGTTCCGGTCCAAACACCGCTAATGAGTTTAGTTAAAAACTTTTGTTTTTGTTGCTCGGTCCCATGGTGCTCAATTGTTCTCATTGCACCATGAGACAACCCCGGATACATTGCCCACGCCCAATTGGAACCACATAACATTTCAGAAATCGCAATTCGTAGCAATGTCGGTAAGCCTTGCCCACCATATTCCGGATCGGCGGTTAAAGAGGTAAATCCAAGCTCGGCATATTTTTGGTAGGCTTCTTTAAAACCTTTCGGCGTTGTCACCACACCTTGATTTAAATGACAGCCTTCTTGATCGCCATTTTGGTTAATCGGTGCCAATTCATTTTCACAAAAATCTGCTGCTGCCTCTAAGTATTGATCAATTAATTCTCGATTTACGCTTTCCTGATATTTGCTTAAACCTTGATAGTTCTGTTCTGTTTGAAGCATTTCATGCAGTACAAATTGCATATCGCGTAATGGAGCTTTGTATAAAGGCATAGTTTTTTTCCTTTCACCTCTCTGCCTGTGTTATGGGCAGATATCGTTTTTCCTTAAAATGGATTTTTATTGTTTCAATCTCATCAAAATATCAAAAAATTTCTTATAGCAAAATATATTTTCACTAATTTAATAAAATTATCGTAACTTAGCCATAGGAATAAAATATAGATATATGTTTTAAATACAAATATAAGATAAAAAGTTATTAGTCTCGTTTTAAGTAGAATAAATTTATATTTTGTATTGCAAAATTTTATTCCGTAAAAATTCAATTTATAGTATGGTGATTAGACTGCTTAATCACCCAAGGACGATTTATGGAAAGCCCGAAATACACAGGTCTTGAGTTTTTAACCGCTTTAAAAAATGGTGAAGTTTCACCATCACCTATGGCTCACACTATACCGATGGAGCTCGTTGAAGTTTCCGAAGGTAAAGCAACTTATAAAGTTACCCCTCGCAAAGAACATAGAAATATACAAGGCGGTGTACACGGCGGCTTTTGCGCCACAGCTTTAGATACGGCAACAGGCAGCGCAGCTCATACCCTACTTGAACATGGTGTTGGTTATGGAACTATTGATTTAAATGTAAAAATGATTCGTCCTATGCAGGTCGATACGTCTTACTATGCGACAGCCGAGTTGATTAATGCGGGCCGTAATATTATTAGTACCCAAGGTAAAATCGTAGATGAAAACGGCAAGGTGTATGCTTTTGCTTCGGCAACCTTAATGATTATTCGCAAATAATAAAATTTTAAAGCTCCTGTTTATGGAGCTTTTTCTTGCTTGGTAATCTTACCCATTTCATAAAAATCTAAGCGATCAATCGTAAAACTTAACATTGCCATTGCTAAACCTAAAGCAACACATGCTTCCCATCCCCAGTGTTTCCACGCATACACCGCAATAAACGAACCTAAGGCGGCTCCACCAAAATATAAAGTCATATAAATTGAATTAATACGGGAACGTGCCTCGGCCGAAATCCGGTACACCAGATTTTGGTTGAGTACATGAAATGCTGACAACCCAAAGTACGCCATGATCACACCAACAGCGTAGGCAAGCAGAGACTGCTGTGCAAAAAATAGTGGTATCCATGCACTCATTAATAGTCCCATACAAATCAATGCAATCCTATTTTCAAGGCCTGCTGCAATTTTCTTGCCTGCCCATGGGGTCGCAAACACGCCAGCCAAGCCAACAATACCAAATAAACCAATCTGGAAATCGTTAAAGTGATAAGGCTCATTCGCCAAAATAAAAGTCATGGTGGTAAAAATGAGAGCCAAAATTCCAAAGCCAATTCCCCCTGCCAAACCACGGCGTAGTAAATGAGGCTGATGAACAGCTAATGAAAATAGCGAACCATAAATCTGTAGAATATTGAGTTGATGGGATTTTCGCGCCACTGGTAACTTTACCCACATTACCCAAGCAAACACCAAAATGACAATTCCGCTAATTAAATAAACCGCATGCCAAGACCAAACTGTAGAAAGTAAGCCTGCAATAGAACGTGCCAATAATATTCCCAAGAACAAACCACTCATGAGAGTCCCTACAACTTGAGGGCTTTTTTTCGGGCTGGCTAAACCCGCGGCAAAAGGAACTAAAACTTGAGTCGCAATCGAAAAGAATGTTGCTAAAAAGGTAAAGCCATATAAAGCTGGCAAAGTTTGACTTAAAGATAACCCCACTTGTGCAAGGCCCGTACAACACATGAGCAAGCAAATATAACTACGTTTTTCAAAGAAATCGCCTAAGGGAACCAATATAAAAAGGCCAACTGCATATGACAGTTGGCTAATCACAATAGTTAAGGCGACTTGTTCGGCATTGACTTTTAATGCTTCTGCAATGGAATAAATTAAGGGCTGATTATAATAGTTTGAACCCGCACAAATTCCACATGTCATTGCCATGATAAAAATAAAGCTTTTTGACAGTATATTTTCTGCATTGGGCTCAACTATTTTTTCCATTTTTAATTACGCCCTATTTTAGAATTTATACATTGATACAAAGTTTATGCGTGACACATCAGCGGTTCGGCCATCGAACACTTCACGTTTGCCTTGGTGATATTCCATCCCAATATCCATTTGCTCAATTGGAGAATAAAAGACGTTAGCAGCATAGTCCGTTAAGCGTTTATTAGCATCTGGGTTGAGTTTGGCATAAGCCGTGTCATCATCATAATCAAACATTGAGGCCGATAAGTTCGCACGCCATTGCTCATTAAATTTATATGAATAGCCAATATTGACGCTATTCAACTTATTCATCACCAAATCTGTTTTGTCTTCGTTTAAAGAGAAATCTCCCGCAGCATTTAAACTTGTTGAATTTGCCAGTCCACTCTGAGTGGTGTACGGCATAAATTTTTGATCACCGACTATATATTGATAATTTGCTTGCAGCGATTGTTGTGGCGTGAGTTGATATTTTAAGCCACCTCCTGCACCCCAGCTTACTTTCTTCACCGTAGCAGTTGCGACATCTGCGGATTTTTCATTTATAAAACCTTGCGCAAGAGCAGTTAAAGGCCCTTGTTTAAAAGTATAGCGCCCCGTTAAAGATGGCAATGCCGAGACTCTCGAACCTGTATATTCCAAAGCTAGTTTTAAATCATTATTCGCATCGATTTTCCAATCATAGCGAATTTGAGGGGTACGCGTATAGGAAGTTCCCACAAATTGGGTGTAATCAACAGCTTCTGTACGGGTTTCCATGTTAGACATGAGTGACCATGTTTGACCAAAGGTCCAGTCTTTATAAGTGAAAAAAGCATGACGGATACGGAATTTACCATCCCCCGTTCCCATGTTAGAACTATCAAAGAAATCGGCTTCAATATTTCCCGTCACAGCTTTATTTGGGCTATTAAAATAAACACCGAGTCGGCTTGCATTAATCATGGCATCAGAGCGTGCATGATTCGAACGTTTTTCATTTTCAAAAGGTGTTCGGTACAGACTGCTGGTCGTTCTACCCCCTGAGTCTGGTGATGACTTAAAATCAACCGCTGCATCAATACGGGCAATACCATAAACCTTAACGTTATCCGTCCAAGTCACCCATGAAGGAGCAACAGGCTTTTCTGTTACCGTTGCTTTAGTTTTTTCAATGTTCTCTTCGATCTTAACCTGTTTGACCTGTAAATTATTTTGAGTTTGTTTCTGAGCAGCAAGTTCTGCTTTTAATTTTTGCAGCTCGGTTTCTAGCAAATTAATTCTTTGTTCTGTGGTATCTGAAGAATTTGCAAAAATAGTCCCTGAAGCCGCAGCGCAAGCTGCAGCTAAAATTAATTTTTTCATCTTTTAATCCTTAAAGAAGCGTTTTTTCCGTGTGTATTTAGGCTACACGTGCATCAATTAGTTCACAGTCAGTAACTGCCTGTAATTCATCAAAAGTTAAGCCGTCTACCATTTCCTTGACGTAAGCTTTTTGGTCCTTGAGTTCAATAATGCATAAATCGGTGTAAATACGGTTTACACACTGCTCACCCGTTATTGGATAACTCAGTTCTTTTACAATTTTGGGCTCACCTTTTTTAGTCACATGCTCCATATAGACATAAATCGTTTTTGCACCAACTGCCAAATCCATAGCACCGCCAACTGCAGGTACATCATCTGCTTTACCGGTATGCCAGTTTGCCAAGTCTCCATTGACCGCAACTTGGAATGCACCAATCACGCAAATGTCTAAATGACCGCCACGCATAATGTCAAACGAGTCACCATGATGCATAAAGCATCCACCATCTAACAAAGTGACAAGTTCTTTTCCGGCATTTACCAGATCTTCATCTTCCTCACCCGGTTGTGGTGGAGGCCCAAAAGCCAAAACACCATTTTCCGAATGTAAAAAAATTTCTTTGTCTTTTGGCAAGAATTTAGCAACGTTGGTTGGTAAGCCAATGCCTAAATTGACATAAGAACCTTCCGGAATGTCGTTAGCAATGAGTTTGGCAATATCTTCACGAGAACGCTTTTGAACTGACATTAGATATCTCCTACTTTTACAACGTGCTGAACAAAAATTCCCGGTGTAATAATGCACTCTGGGTCAAGCGTTCCTAGCTCTACGGTGTCATTCACTTGAACAATCGTGGTCTTGGCGGCTTTTGCCATGATTGGACCAAAATTGCGGGCCGCTTTGCGATAAGTTAAATTGCCCCAGCGGTCGGCTTTATCGGCATAAATCAGTGCAAAATCAGCTTCAAGTGGATATTCAAGCACATAGTTTTTACCGTTGATGGTTCGGGTTTCTTTGCCTTCGGCAATTTTAGTGCCATAACCAGTCGGAGTAAAAATAGCACCCAAACCTGCCCCTGCGGCTTGAATACGACATGCCAAATTACCTTGCGGTACCAGTTCTAACTCAATTTTTCCCGCTCTATATAAGTCTTGAAAAACAGTGGATCCTGCAGATTTCGGAAATGAGCTAATCATTTTTTTGACACAACCGGCAATAATCAGCTTGGTTAGGCCACGGTCACCCGAAGCTGCATTATTGTTTACAATGGTGAGTTCTTTTTTTCCTAAATCGATTAAGGCTTCTATTAATTCAGCAGGTTGCCCCGTCACACCAAACCCGCCTGTCATGATGGTTGCTCCATCAGGAATAGCTTTTAAAATCGGTTCAATGTCACTGGTGATTTTATTTATCATCTCACTTATCCCTTTTCATCCTTAATTTAAGGTGACAGATTGATCTGTCACTCTGCCTTTTGCGGGTTAAATAGTCGGTCTTTAATAAATAACAATGGAATTACACCGCAGATAAAATAAGCCGCAGCCATCACCAAAAGTCCTAAACCAATAGAACCGTTTTGCGATAGATAACCAATTGTTAATGGAGAGAAAATTGAAAGTACTTTGCCAATGTTATAAGCGCCGCCCACCGCCGAACCTCGAATAGAAGTCGGGAAGCTTTCTGTCATATAGGTGGCATTAATTGCATATGGAATACCGTAAAGGAAACCGAAGAACAGCATCATCCATAAAATGTTGGTTGGTGTATTTAAGTAAACAATGACTGGAATAAATAAGGCTGTACCAATGGTTCCAAAAGCGAATACAGCGCGGCGTCCTAATTTATCGGCAACAATTCCTGCAATTACTTTGGCGAACATCATAATCAGGAAAGTACCGACCATATACATGGCCATTTCTTTAAACTTGATGCCTAGATCAGACTCTAAATAAGCCGGTAACCAGTTACTTACGCCGTAATAACCAAACTGTAGTGCACCAGTACTAATAATCCAAAGTACAAACATGGTGCCATGTTTTTTATCTCTTAAAATCTCAAGATATGGATTTTGACGTTTTTTAGGTTGGCTACTTTGAGCTATTTCTAACGCTTTTAATTGACGCGCTTTTTTCCATGACTCAGGTTCAGGTACACATATGTGCATCAAAATTGATAACACCACAGGCGCAATTGCAATCCAATACAAGAAACGCCAGCCGTGTTCAGGAATAATGTGTCCTGCTAGTAATGTCGCTAATAAAGAACCTAAGGTATAACCTGTCATCAGCGTTGCTAAAACGGTAGAACGATGTTTGGTCGGAACCATTTCTGACATTAAAATATTACAGGCAATATAAAGTGCACCTAAACCCATCGCTCCAAAAGTTCTTAAAACTGCAAATTGCATATAAGAGTGTGTAAAGCCTAGCGCACAGGTTAAAACTGAAGAATAAGCAATAAAGAAAACAATAATACGAACCCGACCAAAACGGTCACATGCCCAACCACCAATGAGTCCACCCACGGCTGAGCCAAATAGAGTCAGGCTTCCTAATGTTCCAGCTTGCACACCAGTTAAATGAAATTCTGTTTTAAGACTAGTGAGGCTTAATGCCAAAAAACCTAAATCTGCCCCATCACATAAAAGTGTAAAAAAAGCGAATATAAATGCAGTAATCCAAATCTTTTTGGGCGTTTGAATAGCTTCAGTGCTACTCATATTTTCTGTCACAGTATTTGTTGTCATGTCCATATCCTCAGAAGGAACATGAGGCATCCAATGCCTCATGGCATTTGTTTTTTATTAGGTAGTAGCTTCCCTAATCATGTTTTTGGCAATAATAATTTGTTGAACTTGCGTGGTTCCTTCATATAAACGGAACAAACGCACATCGCGATAAAAGCGCTCAATGGCATATTCACTGATATAACCCGCTCCACCGTGAATCTGTACACAGCGGTCAGCAACGCGTCCGCACATTTCAGTTGCAAACATTTTTGCGCAAGAGGCTTCCGTACTAATGTTTTCTCCATTATCACGGCGGCGGGCTGCATCTAGGACCATACATTTAGCCGCATAAATCTCGGCTTTTGAGTCTGCAAGCATGGCTTGAATCAGCTGGAAGTTCGCAATAGGCTGACCGAACTGTTTGCGCTCAATTGCATAGTTCAATGCGTCATTTAACATACGCTCAGAAACACCCACGCTATATGCACCAATATGCAAGCGTCCTTTATCCAGCACTTTCATGGCCGTTTTAAAACCGACACCTTCTACGCCACCAATCAATGCAGAAGCAGGCACACGGCAATTTTCAAAAATCACATCACAGGTGTGCGAACCCTTTTGCCCCATTTTTTGGTCAATTTTGCCTAACGTAATACCTGGTGTATTGGCCTCAACTAAAAAAGCTGAAATGCCACCAGACCCTTTAATTTCAGGATTGGTTCGAGCCATTACAGTGAAAGTTGCAGCATGGGGCGCATTGGTAATAAAACGTTTGGTACCGTTTAATACATAAAAATCACCATCTTTTACCGCACTGGTTTTTAAAGAGGCCGCATCAGAACCAGATTCAGGCTCGGTCAAACAAAATGAACCAATAATTTCGCCACTTGCATAACGCGGTAAATATTTTTGCTTTTGTTCTTCTGTGCCATCAATCAAAATTGCACTTGAGCCAATACCGTTATTAGTACCAATTAAAGAGCGAAAAGCTGGTGAAGTTTGCCCAAGTTCAAATGCAACTCTGACTTCTTCTTCCATGGTGATGCCTAGGCCGCCATACTCTTCGGGAATTGTGAGGCCGAACAAACCAAGCTCACGCATTTGCTGCACAATGTCATCTGGAATTTTGTCTTTCTCTACCACTTCGTTTTCACGAGGGATCAATTCATTTTTTACAAAATCTCGAATTGTTGAAAGTAACTGCTCCAACATCCCTTCATCACGGATCATCTGTGATCTCCCTTTTTATGTATTTCCATCGCACCCATCAGCCATCTCCAGCTTGTCTGGATACCATGTTTTAAATCTTGTTTACTGCGGATGTGTTTCATAGTACGAGAACGAAAATACAAATTTCAAGCTTTTTTGAAAATTAATTTCGTTAAACGAAATTAATAAAATTACCATTACATAATATCAATCACTTAGCTTATTTCATAGTTCATAATCGCCATAACAGACTAAATAAGACTTGAAATAAATTCCAAAATAAGCATCATAAAAGGAATATAGTTTTGATATGCGAAACAAGGGATTCAAAAATGAGTGTATCTATAGGGAATAATTTCGTAGAAGTCGACTTTTCTATTCAAAAAATAGCGATTGTAAAAATAAACCGACCTGAAGCAAAAAATGCACTGAATACAGAGGTTCGCAAACAACTAGCACAAGCTTTTACCGAATTAAGTTTTAACGATGAGATCAATGCAGTTGTGCTCACAGGTAGTGAAGAAGTCTTTGCAGCAGGTGCCGATTTAAAAGAAATGGCAACTGCAACCTCCACAGAAATGCTATTGCGTCATACCGAACGTTACTGGAACGCGATTGCTCAGTGCCCTAAACCTGTGATTGCTGCAGTAAATGGTTATGCATTGGGTGGGGGCTGTGAACTTGCAATGCATGCTGACATTATTATTGCAGGTAAAGGCGCAACCTTTGGTCAACCGGAAATTAAAGTCGGTTTAATGCCGGGTGCTGGCGGTACACAACGCTTATTCCGTGCTGTGGGTAAATTTCATGCCATGCGCATGATTATGACGGGTGCCATGGTGAAAGCCGAAGAAGCTTATACCATCGGGCTTGTTTCACAAGTCACAGAAGATGACCAAACTATTCCAACTGCGATTCAAATGGCGCAAAGCCTAGCCAAAATGCCTCCTATTGCCCTGCAACAAATTAAAGAAGTTGCGTTGATGAGCGAAGATGTTCCATTAAATGCAGGTTTAACTCTAGAACGAAAAGCATTCCAGTTACTGTTTTCTACCGAAGATAAAAATGAAGGCGTTCAAGCTTTTATCGAAAAACGTAAACCGTCTTATCAAGGTAAATAACTCAAAACGATAATAACAAAGGAATGGAAATGAGCAGAAAAGTATTGATTAGTGCAGGTGGTTCAGGGATTGGACGATGCATTGCCGAAGCATTTTTAAACAATCATGATGAAGTTTTCGTTTGTGATATTAGTGCTAAAAGCCTAGAACAGTTTCAACAAGATTATCCAAAGCTGCATATACATACGTGTGATTTGGCTGACCATGAACAAATTAAACTGATGTTTAGCCAAGCAATTTCGAAACTTGGCGGTATTGATGTTTTAGTCAATAACACAGGCATTTCAGGCCCGACCGTTGCAGCAGATGAGCTAAGTTTTGAAGATTGGAATACGGTCATTAATTTAAACCTTAATAGCACTTTTTTAATTACCCAGTTAGCCATTCCCTATTTAAAGCAAGCACAGGCAGGCGTGATTATTAATATGTCGTCTATTGCTGGCCGCTTAGGCTATCCATATCGATTGGCCTATTCCACCTCAAAATGGGGACTGATCGGTTTTACCAAAACGCTTTCTATGGAACTTGGTGCAGACAATATTCGAGTTAACGCTATTCTTCCTGGTGCAGTCGATGGTGATCGGGTTCAACGCGTATTACAGGCCCGTGCCGATGTAGCGCATACCTCACTTGAAGAAGTGACTCAAAATGCACTGAAAAATCAGTCGCTCAAATATTTTGTCAATCCAAAGCATATTGCAGATTTATGCCTGTTTTTAGCATCAGACAGTGGTCGCTCAATTTCAGGTCAAATCTTACCGATTGATGGTGATAAACAATGCTTAAGCTAAATCACCAAACCCTATTTTTCAGTTTAATTTCAAATATAGATTAATCATCAGGATGATCGACATGACTTATGATATTAAAAGCATGGCTGTGATTGGTGTCGGTATTATGGGCAGCGGTATTGCTCAAATTGCTGCGCAGTCAGGTCATACCACTTATTTATATGATGCCAAAGTGGGTGCAGCAGAACAGGCCAAAGAAAAACTAGCTGCCACATTTCAAAAGTTAGTCGACAAAAATAAAATTACACTTGAGCAAGCAGCTCAGGCAAATAGCCATTTAGTTGTTGCTCATCAAATTGAAGATTTAAAAAATTGCGATCTGATTGTAGAAGCAATTGTTGAACGTCTAGATATCAAACAGAGCTTGATGCAGCAGCTTGAAGACGTCGTTTCAGAAAATGCAATTTTAGCCTCGAACACCTCCTCTTTGTCTATTACAGCCATTGCTGCAAACTGCAAAAAACCTGAGCGTGTTGTGGGTTATCACTTCTTTAATCCCGTTCCACTCATGAAAGTGGTCGAAGTGATCCGTGGTTTAAAAACTGACCCACTTATTATTGATGCCTTAAATGATCTGTCTCGTGCATTTGGTCATCGCCCTGTTGTAGCGAAGGACACCCCTGGATTTATTATTAATCATGCGGGTCGGGCTTATGGCACTGAAGCGCTCAAAATTTTAAATGAAAACGTTTGTGACATTAGTGAAATTGACCGAATTTTACGTGACGGCGTTGGTTTTAGAATGGGTCCTTTTGAATTACTCGATTTAACTGGTCTTGATGTTTCTCATCCAGTCATGGAGTCGATTTATCATCAATACTATGAAGAAGCCCGCTACAGACCAAACCCGCTCACCAAACAAATGCTAGATGCCAAGCAACTTGGACGTAAAGTCAATCAAGGTTTTTATAACTATGAAACTGGTTCAAAAACAGGTGAACAACCTGCTCAGTTTGTAGAGCGTTTAGCACAATATCCAAAAGTTTGGATTGCGGCAGATTTCTTAGATGATAAAAAACTGCTTGAAGATTATTTAACTCAGCAAAATATTGCCTTAGACACCAATCCGGAACCACAAACAGATAGCTTATGTTTACTCGCTTGTTATGGTGAAGATACAACTCAAACGGCTACTCGCCTTGGGGTTAATCCAGAACAAGCTGTTGCTATAGACATGCTTTATGGTATTGCGAAGCATAGAACCTTAATGCCATCACTTATTACCAAACCTGAATACCGACAAGCAGCTCACTCTATTTTCAATCTAGATGGAAATGTGGTCAGCATGATTGCTGAAAGTATTGGCTTTGTTGCGCAGCGCGTTTTAGCAATGGTCATTAATTTAGGCTGTGATATTGCCCAGCAAAATGTTGCCACGGTAGATGATATTAATGCGGCGGTACGTCTTGGCTTAGGTTATCCATTTGGCCCAATTGAATGGGGTGATCAAGTCGGCAGTCAAAGAATCTTACTCATTCTGAACCGTATAACAGCACTTACGCATGACCCACGTTACCGCCCTAGCCCGTGGTTACAGCGCCGTGTCGCACTTCATTTACCTCTTACTTTTACTCACGAGTCTTGAAAAGGAATTTCTCAATGTTAAATGCATATATCTATGATGGTTTGCGTAGCCCATTTGGCCGCCATGCAGGTGAACTTGCCTCAATTCGCCCTGATGATTTAGCCGCAACTGTCATTCAAAAACTATTAGAAAAAACTGGTGTTCCAGGTGCTGATATTGAAGATGTGATTTTAGGCGACACCAACCAAGCGGGTGAAGATAGCCGTAATGTGGCACGAAATGCACTATTACTTGCGGGTTTACCAGTCACTGTACCGGGCCAAACAGTAAACCGCCTATGTGCTAGTGGTCTAGGTGCTGTCATTGACTCAGCACGTGCTATTACTTGTGGTGAAGGCGAACTCTATATTGCAGGAGGTGTAGAAAGTATGTCACGCGCACCCTTTGTGATGGGTAAAGCAGAAAGTGCTTATAGCCGTGATGCAAAAATTTATGACACCACAATTGGCTCTCGTTTTCCAAATAAAAAAATTATTGCTCAGTACGGCGGACATTCAATGCCTGAAACAGCCGATAACGTTGCAGCCGAGTTTGGGATTAGCCGTGAACAAGCAGACTTATTTGCAGCCCAATCACAAGCTAAATATCAAAAAGCTAAAGAAGAAGGTTTCTTTGCCGATGAAATTACGCCAATTGAAGTTTTCCAAGGCAAAAAATTACCGCCCAAACTCGTTTCAGAAGATGAACACCCTCGCCCAAGCTCAACTGTTGAAGCACTCACAAAGTTAAAACCACTATTTGAAGGTGGTGTGGTCACTGCTGGTAATGCCTCAGGTATTAATGATGGTGCAGCAGCCCTCTTGATTGGTTCAGAAGCAGCAGGTCAAAAATATGGCCTAAAACCAATGGCAAAAATCTTGTCAGCTGCGGCGGCTGGTATTGAACCACGCATTATGGGTGCAGGCCCGATCGAAGCCATTAAAAAAGCAGTTGCGCGTGCTGGCCTTACTTTAGACGACATGGATATTATTGAAATTAATGAAGCTTTTGCTTCACAGGTTTTATCTTGTTTAAAAGGCTTGAATGTCGATTTTAATGACCCACGCGTAAATCCAAACGGTGGTGCGATTGCAGTTGGTCATCCACTTGGTGCATCTGGCGCTCGTCTTAGCTTAACAGTAGCGCGCGAGTTAATTCGCCGTAAAAAGAAATATGCTGTGGTGAGCCTATGTATTGGTGTAGGTCAAGGTCTTGCGATGGTGATTGAAAACGTTTCATAACCATTGAACCGGATATCCATTCATCACAACAGCGCAGTGATGAATGGATTTATTTTGCAGAGCGAAATATAATGGCAAAACTATTGCTTTAATTATATTTGAGGATCGAATGTCTCAAAACACGGAAACTGAAAAACCAATAAATTTTGATGAGATACGTTTAGATCCTATTTCGCATATACATCGGGAAAACAACCCGCAATTTATTGCTTCTTTAGCGCGCGGTTTAGAACTTTTAAGATGCTTTTCTGCAAATAATCAGGTGCTTGGCAACCAAGAATTAGCAAAAATGACAGGTTTACCTAAACCGACCATTGCACGTATTACCAATACCCTTGTGTCATTAGGTTATTTAAAACAATTGCCTAACTCGACCAAATACACACTAGATATTGGTGTCTTATCTTTAGGATATGCAGCATTATCTAATATCTCGATTCGTAATATTGCTCATCAATATATGGAAGAGCTGAGTCAGTATGTTCAAGCGCCTGTGGCGATGGCAACGCGTGACCGATTAAATATGGTGTATATCGATGTTGTGCAAATTGAAACTGCATTAAATATGCGCCGTCCAATTGGGTCAACCTTACCACTTCATAGTAGTTCAATGGGTCGAGCTTGTTTGGCTGCAACTCCTGAACGTGAGCGCAACTTTCTACTCGATGCATTGAAACAAAAGAATCCCGAAAACTGGCCAGCCATAAAACGCTCTTTAGAACGAGCTTTCCGTGATTATCAAGATTATGGATATTGTTTGTCTTTAGGCGAGTGGCATAAAGAAGTGAACTCAGTGGCTGTACCTTTGGTCAGCTCCAAACATGGTCTTTATGTTTTTAACTGTGGTGCGCCAAGTTTTCATTTAAATCCAGAAAAACTTGAAGGTGAAATTGGACCACGTTTAATCCACATGGTGCACAATATTCAAGATGCCTTGAATGAAACGCACTAATAACCATACTTAAAACAGTCATGGTTGTGTTGATTAAAGTTCCACTTTCATTATGACTATAGGCATGATGAAAAACGCACTCTATACCCCAACCATTATTTTAATGGCAATTGCAGCAGGCATTTGTACAGGCGGAAATTATTTTAGTCAGCCACTCATTCATTCAATTAGTGTAAGCCTAAATTTAACCGAAACAACTACAGCGTGGGTGCCAACTCTAGCCCAAATCACCTACGCATGTGGCTTGCTCTTTTTAATGCCGCTGGGAGACATCATAGAAAAGCGCAAGCTACTATTTATCTTTATGTTATTGGCTTCAAGCGGATTAATTATTAGCGGTTTTTCGCACAATATTTATCTTTTACTACTTGGCACCGTCATTACTGGTCTATTTTCAAGTTCAGCTCAACTGTTATTACCCCTTGCTGCAAGTCTGGTTCCGATTCAACAAAGCGGCCGTGTCGTAGGCTTTTTACTGAGCGGCCTGATGATGGGTGTTTTACTCGCCCGTTCCCTTTCAGGGTTGATGTCTACACTTTTTGCTTGGAATATTATTTATCTCGTCAGTGGTTTTCTATTACTTGTTATTGCCTTTATTTTGCATCGTAATATCGGGTTATTCCCACCGACTAAATCTGAAAACTATGTAAAAACTATTCGCTCTCTTCCACAGATTTTTATTCAAAATCGACGGTTAAGAACCAGAACTTATATTGGTGGTTTTACATTTGCATGTGTGAGTTTAACCTTTACCACCATGTCGTTGCTTCTGGCTCCGGCACCCTATTTTTTTAGCGACTTTACCATTGGCCTTTTCGGTTTTGTTGGCGTATTAGGAACGTTCGTTGCCAATTTTTCAGGTAAATTTATTGACCAAGGCTATATCCATAAAATTTCGGTTTTTTGCGGCATTGGGCTGATTTTAAGTTGGATACTTTTTTCACTTTTACCCTACCATTTCGCTTTTTACATTATTGCCTTACTCATTCTTTACGCTTCTCTTTCTGCTGTGCATGTCACCAACCAAAGTATTGTATTTAAACTTAATCAAGAATTACGTTCGCGGTTTAATGCCATTTATATGACTGGTTACTTTGCTGGCGGCGCATTAGGTACAACGGCAGGAAGCTACGCTTGGAAACACTTCGGATGGACAGGTGTCTGCATTTTAGGCTTAATTTTTGCCGCTTTATGTCTTTATTATTGTGTGAGTGATGCAAAAGATCAGCACAGTTAAAACTTGTGCTGATCTTATATAAAGCATGCTAATAGTTAATTAGAGGAGCTAGATTAAGTTCTATAAAAGCCCTAATAACCGACCACGAATAATGTCTTCTGCCTCTTTGACAATTCGGTTAACCAGTTCATCGCATGTCGGAATATCATGAATCAAGCTTGCCACTAAACCGCATGACCATGCACCTGCATTTACATCGCCATCAATCATGACTTTTGGATAAACCCCTGCAACTTCTTCAATAATATCTTCAAATTTAATGTTATCGCCAAGTGCTTTTTCTTTTGTCACGATTTTTTCTACAGCAGCATTATTTATGACGCGTTCTGTGTTTCGCAAAGCACGCATAATTAACCGCGTATCTCGTTCGGTGGCATTCAAAATCGCCTGTTTCACATTTGCATGTACGGGAGCTTCCTGAGTTGCAATAAAGCGCGTTCCCATGTTAATTCCATCTGCTCCCATCGCTAAAGCAGCAGCGAGTGAGCGCCCATCTGCCATACCACCTGAAGCAACAAACGGAATCTCTAATGCATCGGCTGCTAAAGGCAATAAAATCATATTTGGTACATCATCCTCACCAGGATGCCCACCGCACTCAAAACCATCTACAGAAACCGTATCACATCCAATTTGCTGAGCTTTTAAGCTATGTCGAACCGAAGTACATTTGTGAATTACTTTAATACCAGCAGCCTTTAAATATGGCATGACTTGTTCAGGATTACGCCCTGCTGTTTCTACAACCTTGACTCCACCTTTAATAATTGCCTCTACAAAACCCGGATAATCAGGGGTATTCACCGTAGGCAAAAAGGTTAAATTTACCCCAAAAGGCTTATCAGTCATTTCACGGCAACGTGCAATTTCTTTTGCCAGATTTTCAGGTGTACGCTGAGTCAGGCCAGTGATAATACCTAACCCACCCGCATTTGAAACCGCAGCCGCAAGCTCTGCAAAACCAACAAAATGCATACCGCCTTGAATAATTGGATGCTCAATTTCAAATAATTCTGTAATTTTGGTCTTCATATTCTTTCCACTCACTGTTCTATAGCTAGCCTCTTATTTCCTTAGCAGAGCTAGATGCTTATTTACGCATAAATCCTATCAGCATTTAAATTAATTCAAGTTAAAAATTTCATAATACAAAATTTTATACCACAATATAAAACAAAATAATTGATAACGGAATTATTTTTCGATAGCATTATTTTAATGAGTTTAATTTTTAGACAGAAAGTTAGTTAAAGGAATGAATGATGCAGCAGGACAACAAAACTCAAAACCAGCTTAAAACAGGCACAATTCATGAATCTTTTGATAGAAATATACTAACGCTCACCATGAGTAATCCCACTAAAAAGAATGCAATTAATTACGAAATGTATGCGGCCCTAAGTCAGGCATTAGATGAGGCTGCAACTAATCAAGACGTTCATGTCATTGTGCTTACTGGTGAAGGTTCTTCGTTTACCAGTGGTAATGATGTCAATGCATTTGAAAAACGCGACGCATCAAGTTCAGAACCACCCGCTTCGATTGTTTTCTTAAAAAGCTTGGCAACTTTTCCAAAACCGATTATTGCTAAAGTAAATGGTGTAGCAATTGGTATTGGCAGCACCATGCTTCTACATTGCGACCTTGTGTATGCAAGCCAAGGCTCTATTTTCCAATTCCCCTTTGTAAACTTGGGACTTGTACCTGAAGCTGGCTCCAGCTACATCTTGCCAAGGCTCTTAGGTTTTGCACGCGCTTCTGAAATTATTTTATTGGGTGAAAAGTTTTCGGCAGACCAAGCAAAAAATTATGGTCTAGTAAATGAAATATTTGAGGCAACTGAGCTGGATCAAGTGATTGAGGATGTGGCAATCAAATTAGCCCAGAAACCAAGCCAAGCCTTACAACTGAGTAAAAAGTTACTAAGAGATATGCCAATTGATGATCTACTCAATCGTATTGATCATGAGTCGACTATTTTCTCGCATTGTTTACATGGTTCCGAGTTTAAAGAAGCATTAAGTGCCTTCAAAGAAAAAAGGAAACCGAACTTTCACAGCCAAACAGCCTAAAACTCACCCACTAAAAAAGCCAGTATTGAAAATCAAAGCTGGCTTTTATAAGTAAATCAGATTGGTTTAGCTAATCTCGGTACGAATATTATTCACCATGTGTAAAAGACGTGGTGCAATATCTTCTTCAAGTTTTTCACGGTTCATAATAAAGCTTGGACCGCCACAGTTGAACACCAGTAAACCATGTTGTTCATGAATGAGTGGAACCGCAACCGAGTTCACATCTTTATGCCATTCACCGATTGAAAAACAGTATCCAAAATCTTGGTAGTCTTTAAACGCTTTGTCTAGATCGCGGTTAATTTTGATCCAGTCTTCTTTGTGTTTGCTACGGATAGCATCAAGTAAAAATTCTCTTTCGTCTTCAGGCATTGCGGCTAAACAGGCACGTCCCATCGAACTTAAATGAATCGGTAAATAGGTTCCAACTTGACGACGCATGGTCATATTGCCTTTACCTTGTACTACATCAAGATAAATCATATTCAGTCGATCACGTGTTGCCATGGCTACAGCAGCGCCCGCATAGTCTGCCAAATTTTTCATATATGGATGAGCAATAGAGCGAATCGACACGTTAGAGAGCATGGAATAACCAAAAGCAAGAACACCTACTGAAAGCTGGAATTTGCTTGAGTTAGGGACTTGTTTGATATAACCCAAACGCGACAAGGTATGTGTAAGGCGAGTAATAGTTGGTTTTGGCAAACCTGTCATTTGAGCAAGTTCTTGGTTGCCCAAATGCTGATGTTTAGGCGTAAAACAACGTAATAGCTCTAAACCACGTGCTAATGCAGTAATAAATTGGCGATCATTTTCATCCTGCATGTCTTCAATCGGATGTAATAATTCATGCCTTAAAGGCGCTAATAATTTTTCTGTCGGTTCTGCATCAACTGCATCGTTCATTGTCATACCAATCCACATTTTTGTTTCGCACTGCGAAAATTATAATCTATTTTTTCTATAAATAGCAAAAGAGCAAACATCCGAGTCTGCATCTAAAAGATAACTTTATTTAACTCGTTAAAGCGAAAGATTAAATATTTTATTTTCTGATTTTAAATATAATTTTAACCTTCCGCTTTTAAGCCACCTACCCAATTACACCTTTTTCTTTGAGCTCAGCCAGTTTTTCTGAAGAAACAACTCTTCCCAAAACGGCCTGCGTATGTTCTCCCAGCAGCGGTGGTGCTGTTTTGTATTCAACGGGCGTTCTAGAAAGTTTGATTGGAGAGCCAATTATCTTCAATTTTTCACGCTGAGGATGGTTCATCTCGACTAACATTTCTCGGGCAATCACTTGTGGCTCTTGAAAAGCTTGTTCCAAGTTATTAATCACACCGACCGGAACTTTAGCGGCATAGATTGCATCTACCCATTCATCTGCTGTTTTTGTTAAAAAGTGAGTTTGTAAAATTCCGATAATTTCATCGCGATGCTTAATTCGGTCTGCATTTCTGGCAAAACGTGCATCATTTGGTAGATCGGGTAACCCAATACTTCGACAAAGTTGAATAAACTGAGTGTCATTTCCACACGCGATAATAAAATCACGGTCAGAAGCTTTGAACACTTGATAAGGCACAATATTAGCGTGTGCATTGCCATAACGCTTAGGGATATTTCCTGATGAAAGATAGTTCATTCCCTGATTTGCCATTGTAGCAATTTGAACATCAAGCAAAGCCATATCAATGTATTGGCCTAAACCTGTCACATAGCGGTTGAGTAAAGCAGCCTGTATGGCAATCGTAGAATAAAGTCCCGTGGCTAAATCGGAAAATGCGACCCCTACTTTTTGTGGTCCACCACTAGGCAAATCATCACGCTCACCTGTAACTGACATTAGTCCGCCCATGCCCTGAATAATAAAGTCATAACCGGGCTCTTCTGCTCTGGGGCCAGTTTGACCAAAACCTGTAATTGAGCAATAAACCAGTTTAGGGTTAATCTCAGATAAAGACTCATAGTCCAAACCGTACTTTTTCAAAGAACCCGCTTTGTAGTTTTCAATCACGACATCGGTGTCTTGAATAAGGGCTTTAATCAATTCTTGGCCATCAGGACTCGCAATGTCGATAGCAACGGATAGTTTATTGCGGTTAGTGGACTGATAATAAGCAGCTTCTTGAGTATCTTGGCCTGAGTCATCTTTCATCCAAGGTGGCCCCCAAGAACGGGTGTCATCACCGACTTTCGGTCGTTCAATCTTGATTACTTCTGCGCCTAAATCGGCAAGAATCTGTCCACACCAAGGCCCAGCCAATACCCGACTTAAGTCAAGTACCCGAATTCCATTTAAAGCACCCATCTTCATCCCACTATATTTTGTGACTTATTTCCTATAGGAAAACTTATCCATTTAAAATTTCGCATAGCGATATATATTTTTAATATACATACCTATTTTTAAAAATCAAACTTTAATTTTCCACTAAAAATAATGATTTTTTATAAGAAAATATAGCTTAAATAAATCAATAAATTAGCCAAATATAAATCAACAACAAAGTATCGCATTGCGAAATTAATTTTCAAAATATATTGTTTTGCGTTCATCCTTTGATTACTATCGCTTCAAATATTGGTGATTTTACGAACATCACATTGATGTTTTCTGCATGTAGTAAAAGGACGAGACTATGATTCGAGATCAGGAAACCTTAGATCAACTTGTTGATATGATTCGACAATTTGTTGAAGGTGTATTAATTCCTCATGAGAATGAAGTCGCTGAAACGGATGAAATTCCACAAGATATTGTTGAGCAAATGAAAGCTCTCGGTTTATTTGGTTTAACCATTCCTGAAGAGTACGAAGGTCTTGGACTGGCAATGGAAGAAGAGGTCTATGTGGCTTTTGAATTAGGTCGTACCTCTCCTGCTTTTCGCTCTCTCATTGGAACCAATAATGGCATTGGCTCAAGTGGCCTGATTATTGATGGTACTGAGACACAAAAATCATTTTTCTTGCCGCGTTTAGCACGTGGTGAAGTGATTAGTTCTTTTTGCTTAACCGAACCGGACGCGGGTTCTGACGCTGCCTCTTTAAAAACCAGCGCTATAAAAGATGGTGACTTTTATATTTTAAATGGCACCAAACGCTTTATTACTAATGCTCCTCACGCTGGTGTATTTACAGTCATGGCACGTACAAACCCTGATATTAAAGGCGCTGGTGGCATTTCTGCTTTTATTGTCGATAGCCAAACTCCGGGCATTTTTCTTGGCAAACGCGATAAAAAAATGGGACAAAAAGGTGCCCATACCTGTGATGTGATTTTTGAAAATTGTCGCATTCCAGCCTCAGCGCTCATTGGTGGTGTTGAAGGTGTTGGTTTTAAAACGGCCATGAAAGTACTCGATAAAGGCCGTTTGCATATAGCTGCCTTGAGCGTCGGTGCAGCAACCCGAATGCTAGATGATTCTTTAAATTACGCCATCGAACGCAAGCAATTTGGACAACCAATTGCTGAATTCCAACTCATTCAAGCCATGCTTGCCGACTCAAAAGCTGAGATTTATGCCGCTAAATGTATGGTCTTAGACGCTGCACGCCTACGTGATGCAGGACAAAACGTTAGCACTGAAGCCTCATGCGCAAAAATGTTTGCAACCGAAATGTGTGGCCGCGTTGCTGATCGCTGCGTACAGATTCATGGCGGTGCGGGCTATATCAGTGAATATGCGATTGAACGTTTTTATCGAGATGTCCGTTTGTTCCGCCTTTATGAAGGCACGACCCAAATTCAACAAATGATTATTGCCCGAAACATGATTCGCGCTGCGTCTTAATCAAATTTTAAGCACTTCAAAACGACTTGAAGTACTTTCAATCAAATGTAGGTAATGGATTATGGCTACAAATTACAAAGAAGGTTTTTCTCGTATACAGCCTCATACGTGGAAAATAGCATTTATTTTTGCATTTCTAGCACTATTGGTAGATGGTGCAGATTTGATGCTGCTGTCTTATAGCTTAAATAGTATTAAGGCAGATTTTGGATTAAGTTCAGTACAAGCAGGTATGCTTGGCAGTTTCACATTGGCAGGCATGGCTGTTGGTGGAATTTTTGGGGGATGGGCGTGCGATAAATTTGGTCGTGTGCGCATTGTTGTTATTTCTATTTTAATTTTCTCACTCCTCACCTGTGGCTTAGGTTTTACTCAGAGCTTTCTTCAATTTGGTATTTTAAGATTTTTTGCATCACTGGGTTTGGGTTCTCTTTATATTGCCTGTAATACCCTCATGGCCGAATATGTACCAACACGTTTCCGCACAACTGTACTCGGCACACTACAAGCTGGCTGGACCGTAGGCTATATTGTTGCGACTTTGCTTGCAGGTTGGATTATTCCTGATCATGGCTGGCGCATGCTGTTTTATGTTGCGATTATTCCCGTTGTTATTGCTGTGCTCATGCATATTCTTGTACCAGAACCAGAAGCATGGCAAAAGTCTCGACTACAACAACCTGTTGTAGCTCAAAATGCATCGAAAACTTCAGCATTTAAGCTTATTTTCCAAGATAAACGAAACCGTAATATGTTTATCTTATGGGCGTTAACCGCAGGCTTTTTACAGTTTGGTTACTATGGCGTAAATAACTGGATGCCGTCATACCTTGAAAGTGAACTCGGTATGAAGTTTAAAGAAATGACTGCCTATATGGTAGGTACATATACCGCCATGATTTTAGGTAAAGTTCTTGCGGGCATGATGGCTGATAAATTAGGGCGTCGTTTTACTTATGCCTTTGGTGCTATTGGCACTGCTATTTTCCTACCTTTAATTGTTTTTTATAACTCACCAAGTAACATTCTATATTTACTGGTGACCTTTGGTTTCCTCTACGGCATCCCTTATGGCGTAAATGCAACCTATATGACAGAAAGTTTTGCGACTGCCATTCGCGGTACAGCCATTGGCGGTGCTTATAACGTTGGACGTTTAGGCGCTGCATTAGCCCCAGCAACGATTGGTTTCTTAGCGTCTGGTGGTTCTATTGGTTTAGGTTTCGTCGTAATGGGCGCTGCCTACCTGATTTGTGGCGTGATACCTGCCCTATTCATTAAAGAAAAATTATACGACCCACAAAAGTCGTAAAGAGATCCATCACAAAAAATCCTATTGGTTCTGTGCCTATAGGATTGATGGTACTAACGATCTAAACATGTGTTTTAGATGGTTAGCAGGAAATAAGGAATTGACGTTTCAAAGTTATTCCTTATTTCCACCTATGTAGAGTTTATTACTCTTCATTTTAATTTTTTAGGTAAGCTTAGCTCCCAAGGGAGCTAAGCTTAAAAAGATATAGACCGAAACATTTGTTTAAGGTCGTTCACCCTGCCCCAAACGGCGTTCAATATCATCGAGTACGTTTGGCAAATCAGCGACACTATCAATCACATAGTGAGCGCCCGACGCATTCATTTTTTGATATGCCTTATCTTTTAGAACAATCTGTTCATCGGCCGATAGTGCACTCCACTCTTCATAGCTTAAACCGACTTCGTTACCGCTAACTGCAAGTCCTACTGTCCAGCATCCGGCATTTAAACCTTCATCAATACCCACCACGGTATCATCTACTTTTACAACAGTTTTGATGTCAGACACATCGAGTTGAATTAAGTTCTTCCATAACATTTCAGGATATGGACGGCCAAATTTCACATCACTTGCCGTAACGATACAGTCCGGTCGATAGCCCTGATCGGCAGCATCTTTAACCAAACGACTAATCATCATAGATGCATATCCCGTGTTACTGCCAATTTTTGCACCACGCTTTTTAATATTTTCAAAAGTCGCCAATGCACCCGGAATTAAAGCCGAGCATGTTGGAATCAAATCTAATTGATAAGGAATAAAGTCCTTATATAAACGGTCAATATCTGCTTCAGTTGCAGGCTTCCCATACACTTCCTGCCATGCAGCTGCTACACGCGGCATTTTTAAAACAGCTGCAATATGGTCACGTTTTTCTAAGCCCATTGGGGCACGCGCTTCTTCAACCGTAATTTCAACTTTATTGTCTTTAAATAAAGCCATAAAAGCTAAAATTGGTGCGCGTGAGCCAAAATCTACTGTTGTACCAGCCCAGTCAAAAACCACAGCCTGAATTTGTGTGTTGTTGGTTGTCATGGTGTATTTCCTTTAATTTAAATAATTTAATAAAAAAATTATGCTGTTACAGCTTGATTTAGGTGGTTTTCGCAGTAGCTGACAATTGCAGCAAGAAGCCCTTCAATGTCATGAACATAAACTTCGCCAATATTGCCTATACGGAAGCAGTTAAGGTCGGTGACTTTGCCTGGATAAATTACGTAGCCTGATTTTTTCAAGGTTCCGTAGAATGACTGAAAGCTAAATGTTTCAACTGTCGGATAAAGGAATGTGGTGATAATTGGTGATTGTGGACACTCTTTACCGAGTACCAACTCAAAACCAAGCTGTTGCATACCTTGAGATAAGGTTTGCTGGTTTTGTAAATAACGTTGATAACGTGCAGCTACTCCGCCCTCTGCCTCAAGCTCAAGCAATGCTTGATAGAATGCACGTACCACATGGGTTGGCGAGGTAAAGCGCCATTTACCATTATGTTGCTCCATTGTGTTCCACTGGTCATATAAATCGAGGCTAACCGAACGTGCCAAACCTTTACACGCTTCTAGGCAATCACGTTTCGCCAAAATAAAACCAAAGCCCGGAACACCTTGAATGCATTTATTTGCACTTGAAATCAGGAAATCAATTTCAAGCTCAGCCATATCCATTGGCACACCGCCAAATGAACTCATGGCGTCCACAATCCAGATTTTTCCTGCTGCTTTCACTAAACGACCAATGTCTTGAATCGGGTTTAAAATTCCTGTGGTGGTTTCACAGTGCACACATGCAACGTGGCTAATGGTTTTATCTTTTAAAACACGCTCAATCTCTTTTAAATCTGGTGTTTGGGTTTCTAAATAGTTCAGTTCTACAACTTCAATATTTAAGCAACGCGCCATTTGCACCATACGTGCACCGTATGCGCCATTATTAATAATTAAGATTTTTCCATCACGTGGAATAGCTGAACCAAGCACAGACTCTACGGCAAAACTACCACTGCCTTGCATTAACACAGCCGTATATTTTTCAGATTGGCTAGTTGCTAAGTTGACTAGACGAGAGCGGATATCTTGTACAAGCGAGTTGTATTCTTGATCCCAAGTACACCAGTCTTTTTGCATGGCACGGCGTACTGTTGCCGATGTTGATAATGGTCCTGGAGTAAGAAGCAAATACTTGTTCTCTAAATCCATATCAAGTTGGGGTTGCATGTTCATAATGTTGCTCATTTCTTTTGCGTTCATTTCAATATACACCAATCTGGTTTAAACCAGATGACAAACTAGTAAATATTTTGTTCTAATATTTCTTTCATAAATCCAGCCCCTGTAGTCATGCCTTTGCCAGCAATCGCACTCACCAGAAAGATATTTTTTTCGGCTTCAGTGACACAGGCCAACTCATGTTCATGAGTCAGGTAATAACCATTCCAACGTTGTTGAATTGGAGGTAAAGTCAGCCCTAGTTTTTCGTAGCAGTAAGCTTGAATAAACTCATTAATCTCTTCACGCTGCTCGAACTGAGGCGCTTCATTAATCGGATGGTATTCGTGACTATCGCCCACGATCAGTTCACCAAATTCGTTTTGTTTAATCAGAATATGAATACCGAATTCTTTAATGAAGCCTTGTTGTGACGCTTTAACCAACTCAGCATGACTTGGACAAATTTCAAAAGCTGGATAACGTGAAATGGATAAGCCCGAATAAAGAGAAGCATTTAAGTTTTGGCGAAACCGTTGAGTCAGGGCCATTTGTAAGCCACAACGTTTCAGGTTCAAGCTTTGTAATAGATCTGGATATAAAACATCGATAACTTCACCATGGCAGATCAAAACTTTATTTGCCCGATATGCCTCGCCACTTGCCAAGCGAACCTGACAAATTCCATGTTGATATTGGGTTTGAACGACACAAGCATTGGTATAAATTTCTACACCTTTTCTTTCGGCATATGCCAACAGTCGCTGCCCAATCACATGTGGTTCGACCGAATAATCTTCCTCAAAAACCAAGCCGCCTTGAAAATGCTGCGAAGGATTTAAATAAGAAAATTGGGTAACCAGTTCATCATGGTTTAGCAAATGAACTGGAATTTGATAATCATTTGCACGCTCGGCAAACTCTTTTAAAACCTGCCATTCAAGTGACGTATTGGCGAAATAGACACCTTGTCTTTGCTCAAATGAAATATCGGTTTCAGCCTGAATACGCTGATAAAAACAACGCGTTTCAAGCGCATACTTTCGCCACTGTTGCTCTGGATGAGTTAATGTCGATGTTCCAACCATGCCAAAATTACGACGAGTTGCCCCTACAGGTTTGGCATTTTTCTCAAAGATACAAACTTTTAAGCCTTGTTCTTGCGCTTGTATGGCAGCGGACAAACCTAAAATACCGGCTCCGACAACAATTAAATCAAACTGTGCGTGATTCATAAGACTTCCAATTTGCGAAATTTAGGATGAATAAACCCTTGCCTTGTTGAACAAAGCATTTTCATTTCAGTCGGTTAAATAAAAATTGTGTTTAGCTAAAACTTAGTGAGCACTTTCACGCCATTGCTGACTTCTTGCCATAATTTTTCTGGTAAATAACCAATGAATGAGTTTTACAACACATGAGGTCGTTAAAATGAGAATACTCATGGCAACAGCAGCAACCGTGTCGCCTGCATCATCCATATTTAAAACCGCCACCGCCGCTAAACTGGTGTCTGGTGAATAAAGGAAAATCGCAGCCGACACAGTGGTCATGGCATTCACAAAAATATAGACCGATACATCGCATAGCGCTGGAAAACACATGGGCAAATATACTTTCCAAAAGGTTTTCCACTTCGATGTTCCTAGAGTTTCTGCTGCCTGATCGAGCTGTAGCGGAATCTGTTTAATGGCATTGGTTAAAGTAAGATGTGGCACGGTGTAATAATGCACAATGGTTGAAATCACCAAAATGGTCATGGTCCCATACAGTACATTTAACGGGTTGCTTTGCTGGTTAAAAAACAAAATATAAGCAATACCCAAGACCAATCCCGGCACAGCGAGTGGCAATAAAACCAAAGCTTGTACATAGTTTTTAATGAATGGATGTGCCTTAAAACGTTCGGTTAACAGTGCCACCATAAAAATCAGTGCCGTTCCAAAAACCGTACTAAAGAGTGCCATGCGAATCGAGTTAAAATACGCCGCCCAACCGCCGCCATCCACATATTCAAAACTGTAATGTGCCAAGGTTAAAGACAAATCGTATGGCCAAGACTGAATAAATGAAGCCAACACAGCCGTAAAAATAATCAGTAAAATCGAGCCCGAAACTAAGCCACAAAATAGGCTCAGAACGACTTCAAGTTTTTTATTCGGTGCTGAAACATAAGGTTTAGCCTGAAAAGCTTGAAACCGTGCATGCCGCTTGCTTTGTATTCGGTCGAAAATGAACACAAAAACTGCTGGTAGCAATAACAAGATGGAAATTACCGCACCCATGCTCATGTTTTGCTGACCAATAATCTGTTTATAGACATCAAGCGCCATCATGTTAAATGAACCGCCAATGACTTTTGGAATACCAAAATCGGTCAGTACATAAATAAAAGCCACTAAACTTGCACTGATGAGTCCATAACGAATTGCAGGTAGCGTGACATGGTAATGGGTCTTCCAGATATTTTTGCTGAGCGACAAAGATGCCTCAATTAAACGTTGATCAACACTGCGAAAAGACACCATCATCAACATTAAAATTGCTGGAAATAGCCAAAAGCAATAACTGATTAAAATACCGATTGGGCCATAAATTTGTATATCGCCCAGTAAAGGTTTTAATACACCTTGCTTACCAAACAAGTAAACCAGTGCCAAAGAGGGCAAAAGTGACGGCGCTAAAATGGGTAAAAAAGCGACCACTTTAAAGAAGCCTTTGCCTTTCATATTGACGTTGGTAAGTGCAAAAGCATAAATACTGGCAAGCAACACTGTAATGACAGTGGCAGCACAAGCAACCCACACCGAGTTAAATACAGAGCTGAGTAAAGCTGGGCTTGCAAAATAATTATAGAAGTTTTCAAGGCCAACAAACTGCTGATTTTCATCAAAAAATGCACTTTCAAACAGCATAACTAATGGTGCGACAATGGCTAAGGTCAAAGCAATCGCCACAACAAATAAAGCGATGTTCGATCTTAATGAATATTTAGTTTTTCGACGCGGCTGTGTTTTTAAAACCGCTGAAGCAGCTTCATTTAACATAGTGCGTACCCTTGTTCGTCAAAGACATGAATGAGCTGATTAGGCACTTTTATAAACATGAGTTCTTGCAAAGATTTGAACTTGGTATTTTCAATTTCAATTTGCAAAAGGTGTTTTGCCTGCTCAACTCCATCGATATGAATGGTACAAAACAAACGGCGTTTTGCGCCTAAAAATTCAGTGCTTAATACTTTAACTGGCAAATACAACGACTCTTTATCACTGCCAAAATTATCAACCAACTCAACAGCTTCGGGTCTAAAACCAATACTGTACCTTTGCCCAACTTTAAGTTTTTGCTGCTCCAAATTTAAAGGAATAAAACCTAAAACCTCGAGCTGATTGGTGACTGAACAAGTGGCTTTAAAAAAGTTCATGGTGCCAATAAACTTTGCAACGAATTGGGTTTGTGGCTTGTAGTAAATATTGTGCGGTGTATCAATCTGCTCAATGACGCCATGATTCATGACAACCACACGGTCAGAAATGCTTAAAGCTTCTTCTTGATCGTGTGTGACCATAATAGTAGGCAAATTAAGCTGTGATTGAATCGAACGGATCTTTTGTCTTAGGTTTAGACGTACCTGAGCATCGAGAGCAGACAATGGTTCATCTAGCAGTAAAATATCAGGCTTCGGTGCAATTGCCCGAGCAAGCGCAACACGTTGCTGCTGCCCGCCTGATAATTGGTTGGGATACTTTTTAGCAATATCAGGTAACTCAATTAGTTCTAATAACTGTTGAACCCGTTGGCTACGTTGTGCCTTATCCCACTTTTTTTTGTCTAAGCCGAAAGCAATATTTTCTTCGACGTTTAAGTTTGGAAATAACGCATAGTTCTGAAACACAATGCCACAGTGACGCTTTTCAGCACTGAGCAACGTAATGTCTGCGCCCTTTTTTATAACCTTTCCATAATCAGGTTTTTCTAGACCCGCAATGATGCGTAGTAAAGTGGTTTTACCGCATCCAGAAGGTCCCAAAAAGCTCACGAACTCGCCAGCTTTCAGGTCTAAATTAATATGCGTTAGGGCCTGAAAGTGTTGGAACTTTTTTTGTATATCCACCACTTCTAAAACCGACGGACCATGTTCAGGATATTTATAGGTCGTTAATGACGACAGTAAATGCCCTGCTAACTCACCCTTCTGGTTTTGACCTAGCAGCGATGATTGCAATGACGAAGGAATTTGCATAATGAGGCCCTTATCCAAAAGATCACTTTTCAAAACGCTTTGACCATTCAGCCAAAATACGTTCACGCTGCTCGGCCGCCCAATAAAAATCATTTTTTACGAGCATTTGAGGAAGATTTTTCGGGAAGTCCATGGTCGTATTTTCGATGCCTTTATAAGCCACCATTGAAAAGTTATGGGCATAGGCTTCATTTGCCGCTTTGCTTACCGACCAGTTTATAAATTTCTGTGCGCTACTTAGCTTCTTCGTTGCTTTCACAATCGCTGAGGCTTCCATTTCCCAGCCTAAACCTTCAGATGGATAAACCACTTCTAAAGGTGCACCTTCTGCTTTTAATTTAAATGCCGGATAACCGAAAGAAACACCAATTGGGATTTCACCCTGCGCTGCCATTTTGCAAGGTTTTGAACCCGAATGAGGATATTGTGAAATGTTTTTATCCAAAGCCTGCATATAGTCCCATGCCTGCTTTTCACCCCAAATTTGCATCCAAGCTGTGACATCCAAATAGCCTGTTCCACTTGAGGCTGGGTTTGGCATCACAATCAGGTTTTTATAAATCGGGTTGGTTAAATCTTTCCAAGTTTTTGGAATCGGTAACTTACGTTTTTCTAATTCGACTTTATTGACACAAATTGCAGATTCCCATGCATCCATACCCGTCCACGTTGGTACAGGTTTTTGGCTCACAAATTCTGGTTTTAAATTTTCAATGCCTTCAGGTTTAAAAGGCTCAAGCATGTCTTTTTTTTCCATGACCAGCAAACTGGTTAAAGCCACACCAAAAACCACATCTGCTTGTGGGTTTTTCTGCTCTGCCAAAAGTTTAGCGGTGATTACACCTGTTGAATCACGTACCCATTTTACTTTGAGTTCAGGATAGGCTTTATGTAATTCCTCTTGGTATTGCTTAAGCTGGTCGGCTTCCACTGCCGTATAGACTGTAATTTCTTCTGATTGTTTTGATGTTGCTGATGAACATCCCATTTGAATAGCGACCACTACACCTAAAACTGATGCAGTACCGAGTTTAATTGTCTGTTGAACGTACTGTTTCATCTGCAAACCATCGAATGCAATTATTTGATGATCGTATTTCAACAGCTTTATATGACAGTTTAATTAATCTGGTTTAAACCAGATTGCATTTTTATGCTCGCGCTTCGAAGTGCAAATCTAAAACATCATGTAGCCAATATTCTTGGTCAACATCGGTAATTACGCCTTCTTCATTTCTGTTGCTACGGCAAATATATAAACCCAGTGCGCCAACATTCACATGCAGTGCTTTAGCCTGTTGTTCCGATAAAGCGGTTGGATACAGGTTAATGTCAGCTCTGGTGATATGGCAGTTATATTGATTTGCCATCAGTAAAGTAATGGATTGCTTGAGATCATGAGTTAAAAACTCAGGGAAAAGTTCGGCATTCACCCGTAAATGCTCAACCAAAACAGGTCGTCCATTAATACAACGACGTCGCCAAACTGAATAAATCGGATGCCCTTTTTCAACTTTTAAATGCTTGGCATCCCAAGAAGTAGCTTGCGTAAGTTCACTCGAAATTACTTCTGTAGAAGGTTCATAGCCTTGTTCAATCACAAACTGGTTAAAGTTTTTTGTCGATTGCGGGTGATAAATAATGCGAGGAGAACGAACATACCAACCACGGCGGTCTAAGCGATAAATCAAGCCATCAGTTTCCAAAGCCAGTAAAGCTTCACGTGCAGCCACACGAGTGGTTTGGAACTGTTCAGACAGCACTCTTTCTGATGGGAGTTTTGCGTGGGCTTCTAATACACCCGATTCAATATCATGGGCAATCGCATCGCGAATAGGAATATATTTAGGTATGCGAGCTTGGTCCTGTTCCATACAAACTTAGAATTTATAAATAAAGAAATTAATAGCAATATACTGAAAAAATGTGACAAAAGCTTTTATTAATGCTGATCTTTTAAGCAAAACGCGTCCTATTCCCCGCTTTTTTCAATTCAACTTTTCCATAAAAATTCGTGTGTGCACGCATACTCTGGCTTCGGAAAACTTCCCTTGACTCATCTGTTTATCAAGGAAAACAGCATAGCTTAATCATTACATCATATTTATTGAGACACTTATTTAAGATAAAAATTCATATTTTGTACTGACTCTTACACAGGAATTGAGGATTTGCCCTAACACTAAATATCCGTCCTCCAATATTACTGCCTTGTAGAATTAGAATAGTATGGTCAATAAAACCCCAAAACTTCTTGAGTAATTTAAAAAATAACCTACCATCTTATATTTAAAAACTCTCAATATAAAATCACCCATTTAATAAAAACTAAAATATTAATAAAATTTCCTGATTTAAAAATAAACATAAAATTTTAATTTAATCAAAATTTCAAACAACAAATTTAATTAAAAAAACAAGATAAGGCCAATTCGTCGATTTATTACACAAAACCATAACCACACCTCCAAGGTTAAATAATACTCAACTATTTATTCAATCTAATTAATATTTCATTTATAAAATTTAAATTAATTAATTAAAAACTATTAAATATGACATTTGATGCATAAAAATTTGTCACGATATAACCAAAAATTTCTAAATAATTTTAATAAAAAATATAAACATATGATAAGTATAATAATTTTAATATTTCATATGCCCTAAAACAAAGTTTCGGATGTTTACCTCCATATATTTTTTATATTTTACCGAATGATAAAAAAATCATAATTAATAAATAATAAAAATAAAAAACCCCTTTTAATAATAAAGTTAATTATTTACCAAATGTTATATTTTAAAAATTGTTATTAAAAATATCACCAATAATTAGATTAAAAAAATAACATTCAAAAAAATATAATGATTTTTCTTCTTGTTTTTTCACAAATGTATATTTAGATTTAATTAAGATTATTTAAAATCACATTTGTATTTTATGAATACAGTTTAAGCAAAATTAAATTTTACTTAACACTGACTATAATATTTTAAGGAGAAAGTATTATTACGACCAAATCGTGTGACATTTTAAATTAATTATATCTCTGTACTTAACCATAAAAACCCACCCAGCGTTAAATCATATTCAGCCAGGAACGATTAAAAAACTCATGAAACTTAAAACAAATTTTTCGCATCTCGCTTATAGCTGTGCATTGGTATTATTCGGTTCCATACAATTTGCCCATGCTGCACCTTTACTCACGTCTCATATCACAAATGAAGTCAGCCCTGCACCTACAGCAAATGCATGGGTTGAAGTTGACACTCAAGCTTTTGAAGATAATATTAAAAGGACAAATCAATTACTTAATGGCAAAACACAACTTTGTGTAGTCATGAAAGCAAATGCATATGGGCATAGTATTGATCTACTTATGCCGAGTGTTATGAAATTAAATGTGTCTTGTATTGGCATCACCAGTAATGCAGAAGCGGCGATGGTGCGTAAGCATGGCTATAAAGGCAAAATTACACGTTTACGTACAGCAACTGATAGTGAAATCATCAATGCACATGCGTTAAATATCGAAGAGCTTTTGGGTAATTATGATCAGGCTGCCCGTATCTCTAAATGGGCAGAAGCGAACAATACAACTGTTCATTATAGCTTGGCTTTAAATTCGGGTGGTATGGATCGTAATGGTCTTGAAATGTCTACAGCTCAAGGTAAAGAACAAGCTGTTGCAATCACTAAGCTTCCAAATCTTAAAATTGACGGCATTATGACCCATTATGCTGTAGAAGATGAAAAATATGTTCGTGAGCGCCTAGCTCAATTTAATGAACAAACAGCATGGTTGATTAAAAAAGCCAAACTGAATCGTAAAGAATTAACATTACATACAGCAAATTCATTTGCTACTTTAAATGTTCCTGAATCACATTTAGATATGGTCCGTGCAGGCGCAATTATTTATGGAGATTTTCCTAATCACCCTGAATTTAAACGCATGATGACATTTAAAACACAAATTGCTGCAGTTAATAATTACCTTAAAGGTTCAACTGTAGGTTATGACCAAACTTATACGTTGACACGTGATTCTAAACTCGCAAACTTGCCTGTAGGTTATTCGGATGGCTACCGTCGTAGTTTTAGTAATAAAGCTTTTGTCTTAGTCAATGGACAAAAAGCGCCAGTGGTTGGTCGAGTATCCATGAATACTGTTATGGTTGATGTAACAGATATTCCAGAAGCCAAAGCGGGTGATGAAGTTGTATTATTTGGACGTCAAGGCAATGCTGAGGTTCAATCTAGTGATTTAACGAGTCTTACAGGCCATATTTTGACAGAGGCCTATACTCCATGGAGTAACTCTAATCCACAAGTGATTAAACCTATTCAATCTCAGCAATCAACGCAAATCAGTAATCATCAAGTTACAGCAACCGCTGAGTAAACTTTAGGTGAATTGATAAGTAGCCCTATATTTCAAAAAGTATCGGGGCTACTTTTAGTATGACCATATCTCTTAATCTATTACATCCTACTTAAATTCTTATATAAAAAAGAGCATTTTCATGCCCTTTTTATTTTTATTTAGTCTTTAGCTTGCATGCTTAAAACTATCAATTTGCTTAATTTCATAAGGCAAACCGACATAGTTTTCGGCTAATGTGGTTTTACCTGCAATTGAACCCAGTACATAACTTAACTCGGCTTGTTTAATCTTGTGATCGAACTCACTTTCAGTTTCAAAGCGATGCAATAAATGAGTCATCCACCAAGAAAAACGCTCTGCTTTCCATACACGTTGTAGACATTTTTCAGAATATTCATTTATACCTTGCTCTGAACCTTCGGCATAATATTCAATGAGTGCACTTGATAAATAAGCAATATCAGATGCAGCGAGGTTTAGGCCTTTTGCTCCTGTCGGTGGAACAATATGCGCAGCATCACCTGCTAAAAATAGTTTTCCGAAACGCATTGGTTCAGTCACAAAGCTACGTAACGGCGCAATACTTTTTTCAATAGAAGGTCCTGTCACCAACTTTTCACGGCTTTCAGGGTCTAGGCGGTTTTTTAACTCATCCCAGAACTTTTCATCTGACCAGTCTTCGACGTGATCTGTTAAAGGCACTTGCAAATAATAACGGCTACGTGTCTCTGAACGCATACTGCATAAAGCAAAACCACGTTCTGATTGTACGTAAATGAGTTCATCGGCTACAGGTGGGACATCTGCCAACACCCCTAACCAGCCAAACGGATAAACTTTTTCAAAGGTCTTTATTTTATCTTGAGGCACGCTGGCACGGCAGACACCGTGGTAACCATCACACCCTGCTATAAAATCACACTGAATTTGAAAAACTTTACCTTGGTACTCAAACTCAACTTTTGGTGCAGTGTAAAAATCTTTTACTTGTACATTTTGAGCTTCATAAAATGAAGTGAGCTGCTCTGCTTCACGCGCAGTCATTAAATCTTTGGTGACCTCGGTCTGACCATATACGGTCACTTGTTTACCACCTGTCAGTGCGGCCAGATCAACCCGATGTAACTCACCATTGGTTAAGATTTCGATGCCCGAATGTGGTAATCCTTTTTCTTTTAAGTTTTGGTCAACGCCTGCTTGTTTCAGTAAGTCGACTGAAACTTGCTCTAAAATTCCTGCACGAATCCGTGAAGCCACATATTCAGCACTGCGTTGCTCAACAATAATATGATCGATCCCAGCTTTATATAGAAGCTGCCCAAGCAATAACCCTGCTGGTCCAGAACCAATAATTGCAACCTGTGTCTTTAAAATATCCATAACTTCATCCTTGTTTCATCCTGACTTTTAAATTACTGGCTTTAAGTTTTGTTCACTATGTATGCAAGACGAAAATAACCGTTTATCATTTAGTTTGTCCGAATAGCGGACAGAAACAATCAAAATAACAGGAATGAAAGGATGCCTTCTCTCGATGCTTTTCTAGAGCACCCGAACTCGCATGAGAAAATTCGTCAAGATGACTACATTGCAGGGTTAGCAAAAGGCTTAGCTTTACTCGAAGCTTTTGGAACAGACCGACAACGGCTTAATGTGACTCAAGTGGCTGAGCGAACCGGTATTAGTCGTACAGCGGCAAGGCGTTACCTAAAAACTTTAAAATACTTAGGCTATTTAGAAACCGATGAACATTACTTTTGGCTCACTCATCGCGTGCTGCGCTTTTCGAGTTCTTATTTAAGCTCTGCCCACCTGCCTAAAGTTGCCCAGTCATTTTTAAATCTTTTGTGCGCGCAGACATCCCTGACTTTTTCAATTGTGGTGTTAGACGATAACGAAGTCGTGCCGATTGCCCGTAGTTATTTACCGCAGCAAGATAATTTACGTGTAAGTCCTTATGGCATGCATTTAGGAAACCGTCTCCCTGCCCATGCCACGTCTACAGGTAAAGTTTTACTGGCAGCACTACCTGAAGAAGCTCAGCATGCATGGGTAAAAACTTATGGTTTAAAGCGCTTAACCCCTTTTACCATTGTAGATGAGTCAAAGTTTTTTGAAGTGCTTAAGGGCATTACGTTATCAGATTATTGTCTTTCTAAAGAAGAACATGAGCTTGGTGTGATTGCGATTGCCGTGCCCGTTTTTAATGCACAAGGTCAAGCCATAGCAGCACTTAACTGTATGTCTCAAACCAACCGCGTACAAGAAGATTATTTGGTTCAGCAAATATTGCCATTGCTACGCAACACGGCAAATGAACTTAGAAATGTGATTTAAATAAACTTAGAAACTCTTGTGATCAATTAGAGGTACAAGAGTTTCAGCTCATGATTTTAAATGGCGAATTCTTTAACTTGCTGGCTTGCCAAATCTAAAGCGTTGCTGCGATAAGCCTGCATGTCTAAGCCTTCTGCATAGATAAAATCGACGTCATGAATGCCCATTAGCCCTAACACAGCTTTGAGATAAGGCGTGACTACCTCAGTTTCTTGGCCGACATGGATACCGCCCCGACTACTTACCACCACCGCTTTTACCTCTTCAACCAAACCTTGAGGATAAGTTTCGGTATAGCGGAATGTTTGTCTTGCTCGTGCCACTAAATCAAACCAGTTTTTGAGTTGAGTAGGCACATTTAAGTTGTACATGGGTGCGCCAATGACCAATAAGTCAGCGCTTTTTAATTCAGCAATTAATTCATCAGACAAAGCAACGATCTGCTGAATGTCTTGATTATTATTGTCAGCCCCACGCAGCGCTTGAAAAATTTCCAGATCTAATACAGGCAGGTTCATTTCAGCTAAATTGCGTATGGTGATGTCATCTTGTAAACCTTGGTCTTTACGGTGTTCAAGCATTACATCAATGAGGCGATTGGTTTGTGAACCCTCACCCATAATGCTGGATTTTAATACCAATATTTTAGCCATGACCATCTCCAAGTTTTTGATCAAGCCATATTAACTCCACAATAAATTCAACAGTGGTGATATTATTTCTCTATATTGGTTCCAGTTAGGCAACAATTATGCAACATGAGTTAAGTGCAATTTCTATATTTGTGACTGTGGTTGAAGCTGGAAGTTTTGTGAAAGCTGCCGAGCAATTGCATTTAACTCGCTCAGCCATTAGTAAAAATATTGCTCGCCTTGAAGATCAGCTTGGCGTTGCTTTATTTAAAAGAACAACACGTTCGCTTAGCATGACTGATGAAGGTGCTTTGTTTTATGAACATAGCCGCCGAGCATTAAGTGAAATACAAAATGCGGCAGCACTATTAGACCAAGGGAAAATTAACGCAACAGGCCGTTTGCGAATGTCTGTGCCAGTGCTATTCGGGCAACTCTTTGCTGCCCCGCTCATGGTTAAATTTGCTCAGCAGTATGCGGACTTACAGCTCGAAATTTCATTTAATGATCGAACTGTAGACTTGGTCGAAGAAGGTTTTGATTTATGTATAAGAATCGGGGCACTGCCTGATACAACTCAGCTCGTTGCCAAACCGATTGGTGAGCATCGAATGCTACTTTGTGCCTCACCTGACTATTTAAATGAAGCAGGTCCCCTAGAACATATTGAGGACTTAGACCATCACGCCACGATTGCCGATCCGCATTTTGGTCAAATAAAAAAATGGCAACTTCAAAAGGAAAATAGCGAGCCTTTATTTATTAAGCCCAAAGCAAAACTTCTTTTAAACGACTTACAGGCCATTAAAAATGCAGTGCTCGCTGGAGCAGGTATCGCTTGGCTACCCGATTGGCTCATTCAAAATGAATTACAGGATGGTAAACTCGTACAAGTATTAGAAACCATGTCGAGCATTGCTTTTCCGATTCATTTGGTATGGCCTACACTGCCCTTTATGCCACTCAAAACCCGGCTAGCAATTGATTATTTGGCGCAGCATTTACCATCTGAACTGAACAAGCAAGCTTAAAATAAATAAGGCATTAACATGAGGAACTAAGCTTTAATAAGCCTCGTCTTCTCAATCAAATTTTCAACCCTATCTCTTCACTATGCAGCGCACTTAAAAAACTATTAAGTTATTCTTTTATTAGAAGAAAACTAATAAAGTGACGTTCAACTTTCTTGACTATAAAAAGCGTTTATGTGAGTATTCACTCGACTCACTTTACAAGAATTATTTATATGAAATATAACGTTATCGCATTACTTACAGGTTTTTTATTGGTATCTACTGCTCACGCCGAGGAAGCCCCTATGGATGCAACTCACTTGGGCTTGAGAGCTTTTGTATACAATGCATTTGTAGGTATAAAAAAAGCAGCGGATATGCCTCAATTTCCTAAAGGACATCCGTTGACGAAAGCTGAACTTTATAATGGTGTGGCGGCTGGTGTTCGAGTTCGTGGTAAAAACTGCAATAGTGTGGTTGACGCTCGTGCACTAGATGCCAATGGTTCAAAAATATCGGTGAAGTGTGCTGGCGGGGAAAGCTATCAAGTGTTGCCTCTAACAGGTGAGGTTAAAGGTAAATGAAATCGCGCATTTGCCTATTTGGATTTATTTCAGCAATGCTGATGAGCAATGTTAATGCGCAGCCCCAACAAGAATTGTCTCAAGCCTTACTTGGTCAATTACTCGGTTTTACGCAAAATGTTTATTTTAATGCCAATCAAATAGCTGAAATGCCAAAGATGCCCACCGAGCGTGCTGCAACTCAGACCGAAATATTAGAGGCTGTGGCTAGTGCGCTGAGACTGCAACAACATCCATGTACTTCGGTTTTAAATGCTGACTATGTTGATGAGAGTGGTAATCTGATATCAATTAATTGTGTGGATGGCAATTATGTCGTGGATGCACGACGTGGCAAGATCAACCCTTAACGACCTTAAGCCACCCCCATCAATTCCAACCATCTCCTCACGATCTGTAGTAGTAGTAAAAGTAAAGGTATGTGCGCGGCTCTGTAAATAATTAATCAGCACTTGGCTGCAGCGATCAAGGCACCGTAAGTGCCTATCGCTTTACCCCAAAGTCGCAATATACATATTGAGTTTTTTCCATCACGCTTGTGTTGGTCGTACTCGACTAGTGCAATAAATTGGTCTTGAAGTCGCTCTTTTCACAATCAGACAAATTTCAATAAAACTTTGTTTAGAGTGAAAATAATTGCTTCCATGAACCAGATATAACTTATAAAAGCTAAAAAAGAGGCCGAAGCCTCTTTATTTTTATTGCAATCAAACTCAGTCATCAATCATAGCGAACTCTTGTTCAGGCGTACCTTTCACTAAATGGTGACGGCTATATAACAAGTAATAGAGTATAAATCCGACATAAATCAGCGCGGCCAATAACCAAACTTTTGGATTTACCATTAACCCTGCCACAACAGCAACAGCAGCAAGAATCAAGGCTATGCAAGACGTCCACATTCCACCAGGCGTTTTATAAGGGCGTCGTAATTCGGGGCGAGACAAACGTAATTTGATATGTGAAAGCATCATCAACACATAAGAAATGGTTGCGCCAAATACTGCCATTAAAATGAGTAAGTCACCCTCACCTGTTAAAGAAAGTAAGAAGCCAATAATGCCCGGAATGATAATGGCCCAATATGGCGCTTTATTTTCATTGGTAAGTGATAAGTTTTTTGGTAAATATCCTGCACGTGACAATGCAAAAATCTGGCGCGAATAGGCATAAATAATTGAGAAGAAACTGGCGACAAGACCCGCAAGACCCACAAAGTTAACAAAGCTTGCTAACCATGTGTGTTGACCATATACCGCAATGAGTGCATCAACTAAAGGTGCTCCTGAATTTTTTAAAGCATTTGAACCCGCAGCGCCTGCTCCCAAAAATAAGATTAAAAGTGCAAACGATGCCAATATCAACATTGAACCAATCAAACCTCGTGGTAAAGAACGTACTGGATCTTTTGCTTCTTCGGCTGCCAGTGGCACCCCTTCAACTGCAAGGAAAAACCAGATGGCATAAGGTACTGCGGCCCATATTCCCATATAGCCGAATGGTAAAAAGCTACTCGCACCTGCATGAGAACTGACTGGAATATCAAACAAACGCGCACTGTCAAAATGTGGAAGCATCGCGACAATGAATACGACCAGTGCTATACAAGCAACTGCAGTAATTCCAAACATGATTTTAAGCGCTTCACCTGCACCTTTCAGATGAATGCCCATAAAAACTAAATAGCAAATTAAATAAACAGCCCAGCCGCCAACTCCAAAGAGTGATTGGCAATATGACCCAATAAAAACGGCAATCGCGGCAGGTGCAATTGCATATTCAATTAAAATCGCAGTTCCTGTGAGGTAACCTCCAAAAGGACCAAATGCAACACGGGCAAAACTATAGCCACCGCCAGCAGTGGGTAACATCGTTGACATCTCAGACATCACAAAGCTCATGCAGAGATACATAAACGCGACGATGACTGTTGCAATAAAGAGTCCTCCCCAGCCGCCTTGTGCCAACCCAAAATTCCAACCCGCAAAGTCACCCGAAATGACGTAAGAAACACCTAGCCCCACTAAAAGTAACCAACCTACTGCCCCTTTTTTTAACTGACGTTTTGCAAAATACTCTGCGTCCTGTTGTAAAGCACCAACATCTACGCTTAATTCAGATTCTTTCATTGTCGTATGCCTTATCGACTAAATTTACACCACCAATAGTTGCGCAAAAGATATTCATAAAACTTGACAGCAAAACATCTCCCCGACCACTTGAAGTCAAGTTGATTCATTTTTTCTTTTATAAGATCGACGGCATCTCAACACGAAACGTGTTTAAAAATTAAATTGAGGAGATGGGTTATGTCTGTAGAACAAAATGAATTTTTAAGCCAAGTTCAATTACAAATACTGGCAGAACAAGCAATTAAGCAATATCCATCAGACTATCAAGGACAGGTCAAACTACTGTGTCAGTCTGAAAATGCAACCTATCAAGTTTCAACTGGGTCTGCCCGATATGCACTTCGAATTCACCGTCCCAACTATCACAGCAAACTCGATATACAAAGTGAGCTTGAATGGTTAGATGCTTTAAATGCGAGTGGTATTCAAGTTCCTGTTGCGATTGCAGATCAGTCGGGTGAACGCGTAATTACCTTGAAACTATCGAATGATATTTATCGTTATGCAGTTCTTTTCAACTGGGTTGAGGGCGATATGCCGACTGTTGAAGTTGACCCCACTGCATTTGAACAATTAGGACAAATTACCGCAAAGCTGCACGTACATAGTAAGACATGGCAAGCGCCTGAAAACTTTCAACGTATTGTGTGGAACCATGAAACCATGGTCGGTGCAGATGGTCACTGGGGAAACTGGAAAAATGCACCTCATTTAAGACCACAAGATCACGGCGTGATTGAAGAAGCGATTGCACAGATTTCGAAAGATTTAAATTTCTTTGGCAAAACCCAAGAGCGCTATGGCCTGATTCATGCCGATTTGCGTTTAACCAATTTATTACTACAACAAGAACGTATCGGTGTGATCGATTTTGATGACTGCGGAATGAGCTGGTTTATGCATGATCTCGCCGCTGCAATTAGCTTCAATGAACATTATGCAAATGCACCTCATTGGGTTGATTACTGGTTAAAAGGCTACGAGCGCGTAGGTCATATTCATTCTGAAGAATATGAAATGATCCCGACTTTTATCATGCAACGCCGCATTCAAATGATGGCTTGGAATGGTTCTCACGCACAAACAGAAATGGCTCAAAGTCTTGGAGACCAATGGTCCAATGAAACTGTGCGTCTTTGTAAAAAATATCTAAACGGACAAATGCCTGTTGGAATTTGAAAAGTGATTTCGATCGCTTTTCTTCATTTTCAATTTTTAGTTTTTAAATTTTATAGAATTTAAAGGAAGGGTTTATGCAAGCTACCCATCAACTGAGCAAAGTTGCCAAAGCACTATTACTCACCAGTAGTCTGGCAAGCATGATTGCCCTAAGCGCATGTAACTACAACCCTCTACAAAACACATCTCCCCCAGTCACTATTCAAAAAAAGGAATATATACAAAAAGGTCAATGGGACGCTTTTAACTTTGACCAGCTTAATCAATTGATTGCTAGCTATGGAAAAGATAGCCCCAACTATAACCCTGAAAAACGCCCGTATATTGTCACTGACTTTGACAATACCTCGGTATTTTTAGACATCGAAGAAGCAACTTTAATTTATCAGCTTGAACACTTAGCGTTTAATGTCACGCCAGAGCAGCTTAATCAGATTATTCGTAAAGGAATTAGCTCGAAAAATTTTGAAGCGGCCTACAATAACCAGCAAGGCCAAGCCGTCAATATTGATAAAATCGCCCCAGATATTATTGCCAGCTACACATGGCTTTATCACCACTATAGCGGTCTAAAAGGCAAGCAGAGTCTCGATCAAATTAAACAAGATCCGCATTATCTCGATTTCATTACTAAAATGAGATATCTATATGCGGCAATTGGAGACACGTTTGATCATGAAGTTGCATATCCATGGGTCACTTATTTATTTACTGGGCTTACCGAACAAGAAGTCCGTAATTTGGTAAAAGCAACGGTGGCTTGGCAAATGCAGCAACCGATTGGACCTGTAACATGGACCTCTCCCGTAGCACTTTCGGGCAAAGCAGGCGTTGTGAAAACCACTTGGGAAAATGGTTTAAGACCATACCGTGAAATGCAAAATCTATTTAAGGCTTTTCAGGACAATGGCATTGATGTCTATGTCTGCTCGGCATCTTTTATTGATGTGATTAAGGAAATTATTTCTAATCCAGAGATCGGCTATAACATTAATGAAAAAAATGCCTACGCCATGGAGTTAGAGCGAGATGCTCAAAATCGAATTTTACCCGAGTTTCGTCATGGCTATGCGCAAACTCAAGGTAAAGGCAAAACCGCAACCATTCAACGTTTTTTAGTCTCTAAATATGGTTACGGACCAATTTTTATCGCGGGTGACAGTGAAGGCGATCAAAATATGATGCAAGATTTTGCGGCGACTCAGAAGGTTCTAATTATCAACCGATTGCGCAGTCCGAGTTCTGATATTGGAAAATTTTCTCAGCAGGCTGTGCAGGGCTATGGGCAAGCCAATCCTAAATTTTTACTACAGGGCCGCGATGCCAATACAGGTCAATTTAGACCTTCAATGGCCAGTTTAAGTTATGGTGCGCAAACGGCAAAAACTACAAAAAATTAGTATTTCACTTATTTTCTCATGCCTACAATAGATGTTGTATGCATGAGAAGCCGCTTAATTTCTTGTTTTAGTTCTGCCCTTTTTGCCTATCTCTAATGCATTTTCTGCCTTCTTTTAGTTCGCTACCCAACCTTAAATACAACTCTTGATCTCTTCTTAAAGAATCAAGCCTGAAACTTAAAACAGCAACACATAAATCATTATTTTATAAAAGCTTTTAACAATACAAAATCATGGACGTAAGCAAAAACTGGTATGGCTTTTGCTTAATATAAGAATAGTTAGGAATAAATATCATGAGACTTGACATGTTACATCTCAACCCAGCTCATCTTGTCGATTCAAATATGTGTAATCAAGGTGTATTGTCTGCAGCTGCCTCTGGTTTAAGCGAGTTTATTCGTCATAAAGGTGCAGATGTTGATCGCGTTTTAGGTATTAGTGGTATTAATCCTGAACTTTTAATCAGCCCAACGTTGAGCTTACAACTGCCCAATTATTGCAAGGTGCTAGAACAGGCAGCGCTAGTTTCTGGTTGTGATAATTTTGGCCTGCATTATGGTCAACAGTTTCAACCGAAATCATTAGGGCTCATTGGGTACATTGGTCTTTGTTCAAATACATTAGAGTCTGCACTCATGAACATGACCAATAACTTTTATTTGCATCAGAAAGATACGCTTAATCGAATGGTAGATTTGGGAGATAGCTGGCGCATAGATTATCAAGTTCAACACGGCGCGATTTTAACTCGCCGCCAAGATGCAGAACTGACCATGGGCATGTTTATGAATGTGATCCGTGAAGTGATGGGTCCTCATTATTCACCACGTGCCATTCACTTTGAGCATACTCGACCTGAATTCTGGCAAGAACACAGCAAATTATTTAACGCGCCTGTTTATTTTGATCAACCTTTTAACTCCATCATCATTTCGAAAAAAGACGTCCAACATACTATGCCGGGGCGTGATTCTATTTTATTAACAGTGATTTTAGATACGCTGCTGTTACTCAATCGCGCGTCACCAAGTCAAAGTCTTGCAGATCAGGTTCGCTCTCACATCCAACTTGAACTGAGTGAAGGTGAACCAAACCTTGAAAAAATCGCTCATGATATTGGTTTAACCAGTTGCACCCTTACCCGCCGTTTAAAAAATGAAGGACTGACCTTTACCCATTTAGTCGATCAGGTTCGTTGTGAGTTGGCCGAACATTATATTAAACAAAAAAATATTCCAATTTCAGAAATGGCATTCCTGCTAGGTTACTCAGAAGTAAGTGCTTTATCTCGTGCATTTAAGCGCTGGTTTGGTGTGACTCCACGTCAATTAAGGCACTAAAACATTGCAAATACAGGCCTTGAATAAAGGCCTTTTTATTATTTAAGCAATTCGAAATAACTTTTACAGCCACATAAGATCATTGAACAACAAAATACCCCTCAGATTAGATTTAACATCCAACTTGAAGGGTATTTTTTATATTTAAAGTGACTTACTTTAATTTTGTTAAGGCTTGATCCAAAGCGCCGACTAACCAATCGATATCTTTTATTTGGAAAGCCAAAGGTGGGCGCAGTTTTAATACGTTGCCATAAGGACCTGCAACTGAGGTTAAAACTCGATGAGTATTTCTGAGCTCTTCAATAAGGTTCAAAGCCAATGCTTTATTCGGCTCTTTTGTCGCTCTATCTTTAACCAGTTCAAACCCGATAAACAGACCAGCGCCACGGACATCACCGACCATCTCATGTTTGTCCATAAGTTTAGTGAGTTCTTTAAGAAGTAGCCCTCCCACATATTTACTATGGGTTTGCAATTCTTCTTCCTGAATGACTTTAAGTACAGCCTGTGCCGCTGCCATAGAAACAGGATTACCGCCAAAGGTATTAAAATATGGAATTTTATCGCTAAAAGCAGCGAGGACTTCACTCTTGGCTAAAAGCCCTGACACTGGCACCCCATTACCCATTGGTTTACCTGTGGTAATGATATCAGGCACAACATTGTGGCGACCAAAGCCCCAGAAAGAATCGCCAGTGCGTGCGAAACCCGGTTGTACTTCATCAGCAATAAAAATACCGCCATTGGCATGCACAACATCAACCGCTTTTTGTAAAAACCCAACAGGATTAGGCATTACACCGTCAGAAGAGAATATTGAGTCCGCTAAAAAACCTGCAAACTTGATCCCTTTAGCATTCATATCGTCAATTTGTTGCTGAATCTGCTGTGCGAACCATTCGCCCAAATCATCAGTTTGAACCCGATAATAATCAGGTGCTGGAACTAGACGAGTTGTCGCATCTAGAGGCTGCTCAGTTCCAAGTGCTGGAGAGCATCCTGAGGTTAAGCTACTGGTTCCATGATACGACTCTTGAGACACAATGATTCCTGTACCGCCGCTATATTCACGGGCAATACGAATCGCTAAATCATTCGCTTCTGAACCCGTACACATGTACATGGCACGGTCAATTTCATCGGGAGTAGTCTGTAAAAGTTCTTCGGTATAATCCAAAATATTTTCATGTAAATAACGGGTATGGGTATTGAGCATTTTCATTTGCTCATTTACCGCTTCAATCACCGCAGGATGACAATGACCAATGCTGGCAACATTGTTGTAAACATCCAGATATTGATGACCTGCTGCATCCCATAAATATTGCCCCTCTCCTTTCACCAGATGCACGGGATTACGATAAAACAAGCGATAGGATTCGCCTAAAATTTTATTTCTTTTATCGGTCAGTTTGCGGGTAGCATGGTCCAGCTCAGCAGCATGTTCTGGACGAAAGCTATTGGTATCCATAATGGTTGAACGCGTACCCATGAATGACTCCTCTATTTATATTCAGCATATTTTTGCGCGAGACGATGACTGACGTAGGCAACTCATACGCTGATTCGAAATATTTCAGTATTTGATTGAAGTTACGCAAACCATATTGCTGAAGTATCTTTAAAAAAACTTGACCTCAGACCACTTAAGCCACAATTTGAAGTCAACTTATTGCTCTGTTATTGCAACGCTCAAAGCTCATCTAATCGCTATTTATCATTAGGGCTTATGCTTCCCGTAATCCTGGGCTAAAATTTCTAGCAAAAGAATTTAAAAAATAATCCAACACTACATCTCTTTCCTCCAAACCTTGCGAGCCTAAAACCTGTAGCAGTAAACCATCTATAAGGTTTACCACCATGTTGGCATCGAATTGTGGCTCACGGATTTCTCCGCTAAAAATCAGATCAAAAATTTCATGGCGCAGCCATTTTCTATATTCAACCGCCATACGGTAAGCCTGCGGGTGAAGTAGTTTTATTTCAAAAATAGCTTTTAGTAAAAGGTTATAGAGGCTGTTTAAATTGGTATGTAAAACGATAATTTCTTTGATTTTATTTTTTGACGCGTAATAACAGCTTGAGTAAATAATAGCGAGCACTTTCTCTCTGAGCAGGCTTTTTTGAAAGGCGATGCACATTTCAACTAAGCGTTCTTTTGAGCCAAAATATTTATAAAACGTAGATTTAGTGATTTGGGATTGTTTAGCAATTAGGTCTACACCTACGGTGTGAAAGCCACGAGTGGTAAAGAGTTGGATTGCAGTTTGAACAACCTGTAGTTTTTTGGAAGAGATTTCTAAATTTCGCATAATTTTTCCGTTATAAATTCTTGTTGTTTCTAAATGAGATAAAAAAGCCAGTGCCCCTTTTGGGAGAAAAAAAGGCACAGCAAAGCCGTAAAGACTGTGCTTGGCACATCTCAAGTTTGTTGTTGCTAAGTTTTAAGTAAAAATGACTTTAAGCCTGAAAACCTTGAGGCATTCAAGCTGCTTTAATTTTTAAGCTGTGTCGTTATAGCTTTTGGCATTGAGAGCCAAGAAATAATGGATGTGCAAAGCCAACTCCTTTTTATTGGGAGTCCTGCCGACATGAATAGAAATTATGGTGGCAGAACGAGAAAGGGTTCGCGGACTGGTACAACAACCAGCACACCCGAGGGTGTCCCTCTCCCGTCCTACCGCTACGGGAGGAGACGAGGAGATGCTCACACAAAATTATCCCTCAGAAAGGAATAATTCTGATGTTGTTGTAATCGGTCCGCGACGACCGGCTGGCAATGTGGCCAGCAGGCAAAGAATAGTGCCCAACCCTTTTGCAGTCAAGCACGCAAAATGCCATTTGTTTTAAATTAAATCATTAGAAAAGTAAGGCTAAATAATGAAGGGGTTATTGTTAAGTGGGGGTGTAAATATGTTTTCTTTATCTAATGTGGCGCTATTCTTTTTTCAATAATTTACTTTATCCCTAGAGCAGAACAAATTCGCCTTCATACTATCTGGTGCCAATCACACAGTTCATTGAATTATGGGCTTTTCTTGAATTACGACCATTTTTTAAATATTCAAGCAGTTAATTTTTATCAACTTTTAATTGCCAAAATTTTTAAGTTATTTCGAAGGTCTTGGGAGAGATTTAATCCAGTGGCATCAGCTGTTACAAGCAACAATGACCCTAAGAATTTCTCATCATTTTCGAGATTGGAAAGAACTCTATAAATTTCTGGCTCAAATATTTGTGGCAAAATAAGTTGAAATTTTTCAGATTCGAGAATCCTTGTCCATGCCTTCCTCTGCCATATTGCAATAACTGCAATAAGCTCGCTCTTATAAAGAGATTGCCAAGCCTGTAGTAAAAACCGCAGACCAGCTATGCAATAATTTTGTGGAATAACATGGATATTACTTCGAAATAGCATTGCTGAATCAACCAACATTTGTATAAATGAAATTGGAGCACATTTAGGATCGTCTATAACAACTCTTAGTAATATCTCATCATTCAGGATTTTTCGATCTAAATTCTTGCTTAAAGTTTGACGTAAACTCACTAAGATTTCAGAGGCATTCTTACATGCCGCTACAATTATGAATGCCATAATCGCATCATCAACATATTCACGATGACTTTGATTCAATTCTATTGTGGATAGTTTGGGAATATTTATATATTTAGGATTCAAAAGATCATTTTCTTTTTTTATTTCTAGCTCATGCTCAGAAAGATATGACCTTAACTCAATATAATCCATTAAATAGTTTGAAAAACCCTCAACATTAATTGTATTTATTTCTCGCCACAAATACTGTAGCCGAAACCCCAGTTCCATAGGTAAGATTCGCCCATTAATAAGTCTTTTGTCTAAGCCTTTGGCAATCCCAGTATTTTTACGACTTTTGAATTCGCAGTCTGCTAACAAATACCAAGCGATTTCAAGTGCGGCTAATGGTCGTTCAGAAATTTCTTTCGAAGGTTCTATATCACTACATATACCCGGTTTCATGACAATGGCTTCACCATTTGGTAATTCACTCCACCCTTCAAGTTGAGCTTTAATCCATAATATTGTATGGCGAACCATATGATGACAATAAGAGGCCTGAAGTGATGATTCTGGTAAGATATTACTAAGATTAGTTAAAGTTACTACTAAACTTTGCAATGTCCTTTTGACTTCTCCAATATTAAATGCAGCAACTGCGGCATCGGCCCCAAGTCCAATCGCCATAATCCTCATATTTGGCAAATCAATTAACTCAGCAACTTTTTGACTTTCAAGAAACCACTTCTCAGCTAAAAGCCACTCATTGCAATTGGCTGCACTGATCGCAGCCTCACGCAGTGCGAAAGCTCTTTCAATATAACTTTCCGAACCAATCTGATCAGCTATTTTCCGCATAATTGCTAGTGCATTTGGATAATCTTTTGCATTGAAAAATATTTTTGCTTTTGCTCTTGAGATAAGGATATCTGGTCCTACTTCAACAATAGCATCATCAAGGACCTGCAAAGCTCTATTTTGATCATGTGCATATTCATCAATCATAATTGCACTAGCAATCCAGCATTGAACTGTTATTGATCTCACCCCCCAGTCTTGAGTCATTTTCGCCATTTGTTTATAACGATGAGACGCATCTTCAGCATCCAATTGCTTCTTGCTTTGCGAGGACCAAGAAGAGTTAATCAAAACAGAGTAATCAAGTGAAAAATCCTTAATTCCTTGTAATAACATCATCCTTTGAGTAGGTTGAAGCTGATCTAACTGCTTTAATACTTTTTGTAAATTTTCGATGGTGTTTAATTTTGCACTACCAATCGCAAAGAACAATGTAGCAATATCTCCATTATTACCTGATATATTCTGAATATCTGATGACAAGTCAAAAGGAAAGGAAAGAGATGCAAAAACTTCTGGAAGCTTAAGTAATAGTTCAACCCAATCATCAATATAATTTGCGATCCCCATATTATTGAGAATACCTAGAAAAACTAATGCCTGAATTTCTTTATGGTTTTTTGAATCACAGAGATCTAACTCTTTTCTCAATACATCAATACACTCAGTAATTTTTCCACTCTTTGGGGTTACCATTAAAATTTTAAACTGAGCTAATCGCAGCAATAAAGATATATACATGTTAGTAGGGTAAATTGGTTTACTTAAATCAAATAAACCAATAATAGAAGAGCTTTCTGCCAAAGAATTAATCAGTTTTTCATCCGCAGATATGAATTTGGATGAAATTATAAATAATACTTTCTCATTTTTACCCAACATTGCATGTAATATTATTCTTGTTATATCAGTAACATCTATACTCTTTTGTGATATGAATTGATCTGCAATCTTACTATTTACTTCTTCTTGTAAAACTGGTGAAAGCATATCTTTGCCAGATGACGCAATTAATGGAGAAATGCGATAATTATCTTGCCCAATTTTTTCAATCCATGATCCTGTTACAGAATCGAACGCCTCCCCTGAACGATTAATAGAGGGTGATAACAATGCAATTTGCATTGCTGAAAAGCGATTAAAGTTGCCTATAAACAAACTGAGACGATAAAGTAATTCTCTAGAATCATCTCGAAGTGCTGACATAAGTGACTTTCGGGCGGATTCACGTTCTAAAACGATATCACCTGAAGATAATCCAGTCTCTATAATTGCTGATATTTCAGAACGAACCCAGCCACGTGAAGCAACACCACAAATAAAGGCGTAAACCAACTGTGGATGACCATGCCCTCCACTAATATGGCAAAGTTTTCCCCAAACTGAAGGTTCTCCACCAAACAATTGTACAAGTTTTGATGTTTCATCCTCTGTAAAATATGGGCAACTAACAATTGATCTTTGATCAAAATCAAAGTTTGAAAGAGTTTTTAATGCAGGCTCCTGATATAAAGTAACTATCGCAGAAATGTATCGTCTACCAATTGCCTTGAAAATTTGCATAATCAATAATTTGAGTGCTGGTTCATTAAGATAATTTAAATCTTCGAAAATAATAAACTCAGAGTTTAATCCACCCAATTTTGATAATAAGGAGCTCAATATTGCTTTTGTTTCATCAATATTAGCATCCCTAAAGTCAATAATAACAAAATTACTAGTTAGCTGTTCTACTACTGATCTTGCTACAAAGGATTTCCCAACACCACTTGCACCAACTAAGAAAGTGACTCCGTATTTTTCTAAGTTATTTAAAATATTTTTCTCAAGTTCACTCCGTTGAACCATATGGTTATTGATAGGCAGGTCCGCACTTTTAATCATCCAAGTTGGAGAAGTAAAATTAACTGTTAAGTTATCATTTACCCCATTATTTAATTGAGGTACTAATAAAGATAGACTCTGTATCATCGTTTCAAACGTATTTTTCTTAATACTTATACGCGAAGCTTTATCAATAATTAGATGTAGATCAGCGCTAGTTAGCACTCTATCAACTGGTGTTGCAACTATACTCTTTCTCAAAACATGAAGAGTTAAAATATCTGAAATTTGAGACACATCGGTAGCTGGTATATTAAAAGTATCTCTACATACCGAAACCAATCGATCGTGAAATTCTTGTTGCAGAGTTTTTAAGTCTGGATTCCCACAATCCCAATGAATTTTACGAAGTAAATCTTTACGAAGTTCCTCATTACTCCGGCATTGAACAAATTCACGTACATTTTCAGGAAATTTATTGCTAACAAGTAATCTTCGTAATGGTTCTATATCACTGCTTATTGCAGCTTTTTGCCAATACAAAAGACCTGCTATACCATCTGGTCGATCTAGTAATGCTTTCTCAACCCCTATCTCTGATGTTGTAAAATATCGAAGAAATACATTAGTTGATGTGTTACTTTCTACTAATTTGATAAAGTTGCTAATAGCATCTTGAACACTTGCTGTGTTCAGAGTGACTTTTGTTGATGCAACTGTATCCTTGACCTGGACAGCTTTAATAGCATCTTGCGCAACAATGGCATAATCTTCTGCAACTTCAAGAAAAATTTTAGAACTTTTATCAATATCAAGCCATGCTAAAGCTGCTGCATAGATTTGATATACATACCCTCGAAGGGAATCAATTGCTTGACGTTCTACATCAGCTTGAGGAATGTTTTCATATTCTATTAAAGACTGATGAACAAGCATATTAATTTTCCCTCTCATTCATATGAGGTTATTGTCACAATCACTATTCAGCAGTCAGACGATGAACTATTGTATAGATCTAAGTTTCTGTTGTTAAAGTATAAGAGAAATAATCAAAATCTATCTCACTTTTTAATTATAAGGTTGGTAATTTTTCACTATTCTCTCTTAAAGGATAAATATAAAGTCTTATTTATACAATTCACAAAAATAATAAAAGGTCAAAAGATATAATGAACTTACCAATCTTTTTATTATTAATGAATCTATTTTTCAAAAATATAATTAGCTGTATTTATATACAGCTAATTTTTATTAATGAGTGAAATAAGTTATCTTTCTTTATTAGACTGCGATACTAAGGAAGCAGCTAAAGTCTTAGTCGTGTCATTATATTTGTCGCTCTTTAGCACTCTAGATGCTTCCGATTCCATTTTATTTCCCGTTTGTTTAGGGGAATGTGTTTGAGATAAAGCTGAACCAGCTAATTTTTTCTGAATTGCTGAGGAAGATGGGTCTCGCAATACTTCTGATGCCAATTTAGCAACTTTATTAGAAGTTTGTTTTGAATTTTTCGACATAATAAATACCCCATAGTTAAGAAGTTTACATCATATCTAAGCTGTTAAATTGATCAATATATGAACGACTCAAACTGTCGTACTAGTTAAGTTTTGCTCTGAATCTAACAAACAAATAACCACATATCACGGCGCAAGCCTATAACAGGTAGATGTAAACAAAGCGACTCTATTATTTAAACCGTCTGTTATCACAACTTCATAATGCGCAAATTTTTTACTACTGCCGACCTTGGTTGCCGTTGCAAATAACACCTTATCTTTCGCACCGCTCATATAACGAATATCCGCCTGTAGGCCTGTATATGGCGCATCCCCTGCATTACAAGCCATCGCAAAAGCAATATCGGCTAAAGAAAATATGACACCACCATGCACACCGCCCAAAGCATTCATGTGTTCGTCTTTTACATTAAGCTTGCAACGCGCTTCATCAAAACTGCGATGCAGCACATGAACACCCAATAGCTCTGCGAATTGATCAACCGCAGTAGTTTCCATATTTTGCACAAACGTCTCCCTACTCGTGCGAGTATTCCTTAAGTTTTATGAACTCATGTGTATTGAAATCGACTGATTAAAAGCCGTTAAACACTATCTTGTTTAATCTGATAATTTGAAGAACTAAAATCCTTATAGGTCAGACGGTCATCCAACTCTGAGCTTAAAGGCTGAACTTCTTGCATTGAGTTTAAGCAGCGCTGTGCAAGTTCAATGTATTCTTGCGTGCCTCTGGTTTTCCACTTTTTTTCTTGTTCTGATAACTCACGTGCAACCTTGGCAGGGCTACCCATTGCCAGTACATTTGCCGGAATTATATCTTTGGTTTTGACCAAGCTATTTGCACCAATAATGGTGTTTTCACCAATTTCAGCATAGTCCAAAATTACGCTGTTCATGCCGACCAAAACATTTTTACCAATGCGGCAGCCATGTAAAGTTGTGCCATGCCCAATGTGGCCCATTTCCTCAACTAAAGTCACGCTTTGCGGAAAACCATGTACGGTGCAGCTATCTTGTATATTGGCATTTTGCTTAATGTGAATACGACCAAAATCGGCACGCAATGACGCAAATGGTCCTACATATACGCCCGCTTCAATAATCACATCACCAATTAAAACAGCGGTTGGGTGTACAAAAGCATCTGGGCTAACGACGGGAATAACACCGTCAATACTATAACAAGGCATGACTTAACCTCTCATTTGTCGCCACCAAACCTCCGAAACGGCGCCAATAATGTGCTGTGGCATTTGGCATTGGTCCTTCTGCTGTTGCGGCAACAGACAAGAAGTATTCATCCGCAGGTTCAAATACTTTTTTATAAATATTCATTGATAACGTTCGTGCACTAATCGCGGGCCAGTCAGTTGGCAACAACTCAAGCGGTAATGCAGGGTCTTTCAATAAAATCCGTCGATAATAATGAATCAGCAAAGTTCGAATTTGAAAGGCCTGAACAGGTTCGAGTTGTTCGTTTTCTTGCATAAGCAACACGCCAATTTCTCTAAAAATATCGAGAAACTGTAGATATCTTTGGCGTAATTCATCGATGGGCCAGTTAGTTCTGAGCATACGACCAATGGTATCGACCGAGTTATTAAAGAGCTGCAAGGTTTCGGCTTTAAACACCACCACTTGCTCACTCATATTTAAGTCAACCAACAAGCGTTGCAGTTCAATACGGTTACAACCCGGATAAGCCATTAAGTTTGTCGAAATATTGGCAAATCCTAACCATTCAAGTTCTTTCTTTAACAACGCTTTATTTTCAGTGTCGAGGCTAGACATCAGAATAAGATCCCAATAATGGTCCCACTCTTTCATCTGGTCGTTATAAATACGTTGCTCGGCCTGCAAATAGGTTGAACGGCTTGAATCGGTAATGCGATAAAAACTGGTTCTGCCGATTTTGTCTGAACATAACCAATCATTTTTAACTAAACGAAAAACAGAGGTTCTTACAGCGCGGTCATTAAAACCAAATAGCTCTAATAACTGAATCAGGCTTGCAAGACTAATGTTTCCACCCCGATGAAGTACTGAATCTCCAAAAATTGTCGAAATAAGCGAAGTTCCACTTAAGGTTTCATTCTTTACAACAGAATCAATTATTTGCTGTATTTTTGCACTCATACTCATGTCTTGGCGTTTAGTTTCAGGGTATAGATTCTATACCCTGAATGATCTTGATGTTAAGCAATCTGACGCATATCGATTACCCGCTTTGCCTTACCTTCCGAACGAGGTAAGGTCGCTTCCGTTACAACTTCTACAGTAACGCTAATCCCAATCATGGTTTTAATGCGTTTCATCAACTCCTGAGCAAGTTGATTGGCCTGTATAGTACAGTTATGACACATCTCTGTACGAATATGCAAAGTATCCATATGGCCTTTTTTAGTCACCAAAATTTCATAATTTGGAACTAAATGCGGAACTTGCAAAATTTGCTCTTCAATTTGGGTCGGGAAAACGTTTACGCCGCGAATAATCAGCATGTCGTCGCTACGGCCCACTATTTTATCCATTTTACGCATAGCCAGATTTTCACCCGGTAGTAAGCGGGTCAAATCACGAGTACGGTAACGAATAATTGGTAAGCCTTCTTTGGTAATGGTGGTAAAGACTAACTCACCAAGTTCGCCATCTTTACAGACTTCACCTGTTTCAGGGTTAATAATTTCTGGGTAGAAATGATCTTCCCAAATCGTTAATCCCTCGCCCTCACCTAAGCACTGCATCGCAACGCCCGGTCCCATCACCTCAGACAAGCCATAAATATCGAGTGCTTTAATATTGAGGCGTTCTTCAATTTCACGGCGAAGTTCGTTGGTCCACGGCTCGGCACCAAAAATACCCACTTTTAAAGACGTATTACGTGCAGTACCAAATTGTTGTTCTAGCTTTTCAATAATACTTACGCAATATGATGGCGTAACCATAATTGCAGTCGGTTTAAAGTCTTGAATAAGCTGAACTTGCTTTTCAGTTTGCCCGCCAGACATTGGAATAACCGTCGCACCTAAGCGCTCAGCGCCATAATGTGCGCCTAGTCCACCTGTAAATAGTCCATAGCCATAAGCCACCTGAACCATGTCTTTCGCGGTTAAACCTGCCATGCGTAAGCAACGCGCAACTATATCCGACCAAGTATTAATATCTTTTTGGGTATAACCCACCACAGTCGGTTTACCCGTTGTACCCGATGATGCATGTAAACGCACAATTTGCTCTTGCGGTACGGCAAACATCCCAAACGGATAGTTGTCTCTTAAATCCTGTTTAGTGGTAAATGGAAACTTTGCCAGATCGTCTAAAGTCACGAAGTCATCAGGATGCACACCTGCATCATCGAACTTTTTCTTATAGACCGGACTATTTTCATATACAAAAGTCAGGGTTTGTTTTAACCGTTTCGTTTGCAGTTCTCTAAGCTCTGCAAGTGTTAATTGCTCAACATTATCCATTGTAAGGCTGTCCATCGCCTCTCTCCTCATTATGTAATTTTAAAAACCGTCTGAATTAATTTAAGTTTTCCAAAATCAGTGCGACGCCTTGTCCAACACCTACACACATCGTGCAAAGTGCATAGCGTCCACCGCGTTTTTTTAGCTCACGTGTTGCCGTAATCACTAAACGTGTACCGCTCATGCCTAACGGATGGCCTAACGCAATTGCACCACCATTTGGGTTAACGCGTTCATCGTCATCTTTTAGACCGAGTTCACGCATACAAGCCAAAGATTGGGCTGCGAATGCTTCATTCAGCTCAATCACATCCATCTGATCTAGCGTTAAACCTGTTTGCTTTAAAATTTTCTGCACAGCCGGAACAGGACCTATACCCATATATTTGGGTTCAACACCCGCACTTGCAATGCCAATCACACGTGCTAAAGGTTTTAAACCATGTGTATCTGCAAATTCACGGTTGGTAATTAACACACACGCAGCGCCATCATTTACACCAGAGGCATTTCCAGCAGTCACCGAGCCACCTTCTTTTTTAAATGGGGCTTTTAGTTTTGCGAGTGCTTCAAGTGTCGTTTCACGCGGATGTTCATCGCGATTAACAACGTTCACGTTTTTCTTACGGTCTACAATCTCGACAGGCAAAATCTCATCGCTAAAGAAACCGTTTTGTTGTGCCGCAGCCGTTTTTTGTTGGCTACGCAATGCAAACGCATCTTGGTCTTCACGACTAATCTGGTATTTTTCAGCTACATTTTCGGCAGTTTCAGGCATGCTGTCGGTGCCGTATTGCGCTTTAAGCTGCTTATTTACAAAGCGCCAGCCAATGGTGGTGTCATAAATTTCAGGTGTACGGCTAAACGCTTCGGTCGGTTTAGCTTGTACAAATGGTGCACGGCTCATTGACTCAACACCACCTGCCAACACAAACTCTGCTTCGCCTGCTTTAATTGAGCGTGCCGCAAGGCCTACTGCATCTAAACCCGAAGCACACAGGCGATTGACGGTCATGGCTGGAACTGTATCAGGTAAGCCTGCCAAGAGTGTTGCCATACGTGCAACGTTACGGTTGTCTTCACCTGCTTGGTTAGCACATCCTAAAAACACTTCGTCTACCGTATTCCACGGCAAGTTCGGGTGTTTATCTTTTAAATATTTGATGGGCAATGCAGCTAAATCATCTGCACGTACTGCACTTAAGGCACCTGCGTATCGTCCAATTGGGGTACGAATAAAATCGCAAATTAAAACGTCTTCCATGTTGACTCCTGATTATGCAAATTCGGTCATATCGCGTGAATATTGGGTAGCAATGTTTTGAGTTTTCGCTACATATTGTTTGAGGTAGATACTCGCGCGATATTTTTCCTCTCCATACAGTGCATATAAATTATTTAAGGTTTGGAGCACATAAGCGCCGCCCATTTGTGTCAACCACTGGTAAGGGCCTTTAGGATAATTCACTCCATATTTCATGGCATTATCAATATCTTCCAGACTCGCAACACCATGTAAACTTGCTTCGCAGGCTTCATTAATGAGTAAAGCGATGGTTCGTAAGGTTAACAGTGCCGGATGGTCTTTAATCCACATCACGCTGATACCAAACTGTGCAAAGTAAGCCTCAACTTTAGCCAAATCACTTGCTTCACAAAGCTCGTTATGACTGAGTACTAAAGCCTCTGCGTGTTCAAAATCATGATGCCAATCCATTAAAACCACTTTACGGCTTAAGTAATGAATATTGGCAGACTCACCTTGGCTTAAACGCAAGTCGATATCATCAATTTGAAGGATATTGTCGTCGCTCGCAGATCCGCCTTTTAAACCTAAACGGGTTAAAAATGCAGGTAGCTGAGACCAAGTCCCTTTTAGCTGAATATGGGCATCAACTGGTTTGGCAACCACAGCTTGAGGCTGAAATGTCTCGTACTGATTTTTTTCGTTATAGTGATAAAAGCCTTGTTTTGACTTACGGCCCCAAGTACCTGCATCGACCAATTCTTTTTGAATGAGGCTTGGACGGTAGCGTGGCTCATAAAAAAACTCTTGATAAACGCTCTGGGTCACTGAAAAATTAACATCTTGCCCAATGAGGTCAGTGAGTTCACACGGCCCCATCGCAAAACCGCCACATTGCTTTAAAGCATAGTCTAGCTGGTCGTAGCTGGTGACTTGTTCTTGCAGTGCTCTAAAGCCTTCTGCATAAAATGGACGTGCAATTCGGTTAACAATAAAACCGGGAGTCGACTTGGTGAGTACCGGAATTTTTTTCCAGCCCAACATCAAATTTTTTAGAGCCAAGCATAAGCTGTTTGGTGTTTTTAAGCCTTGTACAATTTCAACCAGTTTCATGACTGGCGCAGGGTTAAAAAAGTGTAAACCCACCACACGCTCAGGATGAGCAATGCCCGCCGAAATTGCAATCACTGAAATTGAAGATGTATTGCTTGCAAAAATGGTTTGCGGACTACAAATTTCAGCGAGTTGCTTAAATAAAGACTGTTTAACTTCCTTTTTCTCAACGACTGCCTCAATCACCAAATCAGTATCACGCAGTGCTTCAACTTGATTGACCACAGTTAAACGTGCTAAGGCTTCATCAGCTTGCTGCTGTGTAAGCTTGCTCTTTTCAACCAGCTTTTTAAACGTCTGCCCTAAACCTTGAACGGCTTGTTGCGCTTTTTGAGCATCCAGATCATATAAAACGGTCGTGTGTCCATTAACGATGGCTAACTGGGCAATGCCGATGCCCATGGTGCCAGAACCAATCACGGCAATTCGGGCACGAGATAAGTCTAAATCTGTCATGCTTAGCGCCCTTTAAAATTTGGTTCACGTTTATTCATAAAGGCTTGTACACCTTCACGATAATCTTCGGAACGTCCTGCAATACGTTGTAAATCACGCTCTAACAGCACTTGCTCATCAAAGGTGTTATTGCTTGATTGATGAATAGCTTTTTTAATAAGAGATAGACCAAAAGTAGGTTGTTTCGCTAAACGTTCAGCGAGTTCAGTGACTTTTGTTTTAAGTTCAGCGTCTTCAACGACATCCCAAATCATGCCCCATTCTTTTGCGGTTTCTGCTGGGAGCTTGTCACCTAACAAAGTCAGTCCCATAGCACGCGCATGACCTACAGCACGTGGTAAAAACCATGTACCCGCAGAGTCTGGAACTAAACCTAAACGGCAAAATGCTTGTACAAAGTTTGCCGATTTAGCTGCAATCACCAAGTCACACGCCAGTGCAATATTTGCCCCTGCACCTGCTGCCACACCATTTACCGCGCAAATCACAGGCTTTGGCATATTTACAATCGTTTTAATGAGCGGGTTATAGTAAGTTTCAATGGAATATCCTAAATCTGGAGCTTCAGCATTTGGGTCTACTACACGGTCACCTAAATCTTGTCCTGCACAGAAGCCGCGGCCTTCACCACTAATCACCACACAGCGAACATCTGGATTTTTAGTCCACAGGTTTAGAACCTCAGCCACTTCACGGTGCATATCAACGTTAAAGCTATTCAGTGCTTTTGGGCGGTTAAATGTCAGGTAGCCAACACCATTTTTTTCTTCAGCAATAATATTTTGATAGTCCATCACTCACCTCTAAACACTGGCTTTCTTTTCTCAAAGAAAGCATTAATCCCTTCGTTTCGATCTTTTGTAGCCGCCAGCCAGACAAAGTTTTGACGTTCAAACTTGAGTCCCTGACTTAACGTTGTTTCATGAATACTTTTAATTGATTGTTTAATCACACGAATCGCTAAAGGCGCTTGTTTGGCAATTTTGGCTGCCAGTTGAACCGCGTATTCGACGGTTAATTCGGTCGGAACCACTTGACTGCAAATGCCGTATTGCTCGGCTTGTTTAGCCGAAATCATCTCACCTGTCATGGCCCAGCGCATGGTGAGTTGTTGCCCAACCAAGCGTGCTAAACGCTGTGTTCCGCCTGCACCCGGCAACATGCCAAGGCCAATTTCAGGTAATGCAAAACGGGCATTTTCACCGCAAATCACCATATCTGAGTGCAAAACCAGCTCAAACCCAGCGCCTAAGGCATAACCATTGACTGCACTAATCAGTGGCTTACTAAACGCATCAATTTTTTGCCAAAGCTTTGGACGAATATCGAGTTGCAAAGATACGGCATCCATTGCAGCCAACTCACTAAGATCTGCCCCAGCCGCAAAACATTGAGCATTACCCGTTAAAACCACCGCTTTGACTTGAGCATTATGTTCAGCTTCTTCGAGCAACTCGCATAAACACTGCAATGTTGCATTGTTTAAAGCATTTCTTTTTTCTGGACGGTTTAGGGTTAATAACAAAACACCGTCAGTTGCTGTGCTGGCTTTGATCAACTCTTGCATGACAGCCTCTACTCATCAAAACTCAAACGAACATTTGAGCCTTTTGGTAAGGTCTGACAGCTCAGCACATAGCCCTTTTCAACTTCGTCTTCTTCAAGACTATAGTTAAGGAACATGTCAACTTCCCCAGAAAGCACCTTACAACGACAGGTTGCACACACCCCACCTTTACATGCATACGGTAAGTCGGCACCCGCACGTAAAGCCGCATCAAGAATACTTTCATCATCTTGAGCCACAGAAACAATCAATTCACGACCATCTAAAATGATGTTTACTTTTTCTTCTTTTCGGTTTGCATCCGCTTCAACACTACGTTTACGTGCTTGGCCTGTATGGAAACGTTCGGTGTGAATGCGCTCTTTGGCAATACCAAAGTTCGGTAAAGTATTTTCTACGGCATTCATCATTTCGTCTGGGCCGCAGGCAAACACATGGTCAAAACTCGTTTCAAGCACATCAAAATCAAAAAGTTGCTTAAGCTTTTCTGCATCAATACGACCGTTCATCAGTTCACTATCGTTGAACTCACGAGAAAAAATATTGATGAGTTGAAAGCGTTCTTTAAACTGATCTTTCAAATCCATAATTTGCTCGGCAAACATGGTTTGTTTCCATGAGCGATTGCCATAGAGCAAGGTAAATTTAGCTTCAGGTTGTTCAAACAAAACTTGCTTAACAATCGATAAAATTGGGGTAATACCACTGCCCGCAGCAACACCTAAATAGTTTTGTCCGCCCATCTTGGCTGCTTTTTGAAAAAACACACCTTGTGGCGGCATGACTTCAAGCACATCGCCCACTTTCAAATGGTCATTTGCCCAGTTTGAAAATTGCCCTTGATCAATTTTTTTAACAGCAATGCTGATGTCTTCTTTACCCGCATAGCTACAAATTGAATAACAACGGCGAATTTCACCCGCTTCGGTTAAATGGCGAATGGTTAAATGTTGCCCCGGTTGAAATTGAAATTGTTCTTGTTGTTCAGGTACAACGTCAAATGCAATACAAATTGCCTGATCGGTTTGCGGCGTAATACTTTTTACTTTTAATGGTACAAATTGGCTCATGGCTGATTTCCTTATCTAAAGACTTAAATACATTTGAAGTAATCAAAAGGCTCAAGACAGTCCTGACATTTATAAAGTGCTTTACAGGCGGTAGAACTAAACTCTGTTAACAGTCGGGTATGTCGGCTTTTACAACGTGGACACTCGACACCATCATTTAAATGAACGTGAGTCCCACACTGATGCGCCAACCCTTCAGGTGGTGCAATGCCATAAACTTGCAGTTTCTTTTTCCCTGCTTCAGACATCCAGTCCGTGGTCCATGCTTCTGACAAATCAACCATGACTTTGACTGGTGTCAAAGCTTCTGCGGTAAATGCATCAACAATTTGTGCTTTGAGCATATCTGTTGCTGGGCAACCGCTATATGTCGGAGTTAGACGAACAATAATTTCTTGTTGATCGTTAATCTCTACACCGCGAATCATGCCCAAATCCACAACAGATAAAACTGGAATTTCAGGGTCACTTACCGTTTGTAGAACATCCCAACATTGGTCGATGCAATGACGAATCATTTGCATGGCTCACCTCCTTGTCTTACCAGGTCATTCCCGGATAAGTTCTTTGAATACATTGCATTTCAGCCAACAAATAACCTAAATGCTCGGTATGCAATCCTTGTTTCGCACCACGGCGATAAGCACCGTTCACGGCAACATTTAATTCAAAGCGCTTAAGCTCATCTGCAATGGTTTGGTTCCATTGTTCTTTTTCATTTGAAAAATCTGGAATCACACCTTCTGCAACTAGTGCTTGCTCGTCTGCACTCAGTTCAAATAATTCAGCGGTAAAGCGCCATAAATTATTTAAACCGTCTTGCACACGTTGATGCGCTTCATCTGTGCTTAAACTTAAACGTTCCATCCAGCTTGTTGAAAAGCGGATGTGATACTTCACTTCTTTTAAAGATTTCACAGCAAGCGCACTTAATTCGGGAAGTGAGCTTTGCGCTAAAGCCGTAAATAAATGAAGATGGTAATGGTCCATCAACCATTGGCGTACAATCGTTTGTGCAAAGTCACCATTGGGTTGTTCACACAACAATAGGTTTAAAAACTCACGTTCTGTACGGAAATACGCAAGTTGGTCTTCATCACGTTTAGCTTCATCATATTGACCAGCCAAAGTCAGAAAGTTTCTTGCCTGACCCAACAAGTCCAAACCGATATTTGCCAAAGCAATATCAACTTCAAGCTCAGGTGCATGCCCGCACCATTCAGCCAAACGCTGAGATAAAACCAGTTGACTGTCGCCAATATGTAATAAGAATTTAGATAAAACTGTATTATTCATTTCCATTCTCCCTTACATGTGCTCAATGCCATCTGGAATATGGTAAAAAGTCGGATGACGATAAACCTTATCTAAAGAAGGATCGAAAAATTCAGCTTTTTCATCTGGCTGTGATGACTTAATCAGTTCTGAACGAACCACCCAAATGCTAATTCCTTCATTGCGGCGTGTATAAACATCACGCGCATGTTGCAGTGCGATTTCATCATCAGGTGCTCTTAAGCTGCCTACATGACGGTGGCTTAAGCCTTGTTTACTACGTACAAATACTTCGTAGAGCGACCAGTTGTTTTTATCTTCCATTTTGATTTCCTCAAATTTTTCCATAAATCTTGTTAAGCCACTTTGTTCGCTTCATGCTGCTGTTTTTTCGCATAGACCACTGCTGCATCACGAACCCATTTGCCGTTTTCCCATGCCTTACGGCGTGCTTCGATACGCTCGTGATTACATGGTCCACGTCCGGCAATCACTTCATTAAATTCGTGCCAGTCAATCTCGCCAAACTCGTAGTGGCCTGTTTCTTCATTGAACTTTAAATCTGGGTCTGGAACTTCCAAGCCAAGTTGCAACACTTGCGGCACAGTGTTATCGACAAACTTTTGACGCAATTCATCGTTACTAAAACGTTTGATTTTCCACGCCATGCTTTGTGCGCTGTTTGGAGAATGTTCATCACTTGGACCAAACATCATCAGTGCTGGCCACCAATAGCGATTTACCGCATCTTGCGCCATCTGCTTTTGTTCTGGTGTACCGTTTGCCAAAGCCATCATGGCTTCAAAACCTTGGCGCTGGTGGAAACTTTCTTCTTTACAAATACGTACCATCGCACGTGCATATGGTCCGTAAGAGGTACGGCAAAGCGCAACTTGGTTCACAATGGCTGCCCCATCGACAAGCCAACCAATTGCAGCGACATCTGCCCAAGTCAAAGTTGGATAGTTAAAGATGGATGAGTATTTCATTTTCCCATTAATCAACTTTTCCATCATGTCATCACGGTCAGCACCTAAAGTTTCTGCCGCGCTGTACAAATACAAACCATGACCCGCTTCATCTTGTACCTTCGCGAGCAAAACCGCTTTACGTTTTAAAGTCGGCGCACGAGTAATCCAGTTTCCTTCAGGCAACATACCTACAATTTCAGAATGGCCATGTTGCCCGATTTGACGAATCAATGTTTTGCGATAGGCATCGGGCATTTGATCCTTAGCCTCGATCGTAATTTCATTGGCAATATTTTGTTCAAATTTCTGGTAATTGTTTTCCATTCTTTCATTCCCTGTAGGTATCACCCTTAAATCTATTTTTCGATACACTAAAAACAAAGTCAATCACTTTTTTAGTATCAAATTAAATTACCAACACCAAAACACATCAAATTATTGAAATTATTAAACTTATATCAATTGTAAAAAACCTTTTTACTTTTATAAATCAAAATAAAGTTGACTTTTAAACAAATTAATCTGAAATTATGAATCATATTTTTGTAATTTTTATAATTGACGTATCAAATAAAAAAGGAGTTTGGTCATGCTTGAACAAGCACACCTAGAAGGAACCTCAACTGACACAGATTTTCAGCAGCCTGAGCATCAACTGTCTCATCTTGCTTCTTATGTCTATGGAACATGGCATTCGTCTGACGAAGAACTACGCCCTGTTTATCATGCCATTACAGGTGAATCGATTTATGCCGTAAGTAGTCATGGCATTGATATGAAACGTGTTGTTCAATATGCCAAACAAAATGGTTCAGAACTGGCTAACTGGACATTCCACCAACGTGCCAATGCATTAAAACAAATTGCCCAGCATTTACTTGAACGCAAGGAAGACTTCTACAAACTTGCTTATGCAACGGGTGCGACTCGTAAAGATGCATGGATTGATATTGAAGGCGGGATCCAGACCTTATTTGCTTATTCAAGTCTGGTTCGCCGTGAACTCAATGACGAAAAAATTATTACTGAAGATAGCTGGATTCAACTCTCTAAAAATGGAACTTTTGGTGCTAAACACATTTTAAGTCCTAAAGCAGGTGTTGCCGTTCACATTAATGCTTTTAACTTTCCAATTTGGGGGATGCTTGAAAAGATTGCACCGACTCTACTTGCAGGCGTGCCATGTATTGTGAAACCAGCAACCGATGGTGCCCAATTAACTCAAGCAGTTGTAAAAGCGATTGAAGAAGCACATGTGCTACCGAAAGGTTCGCTACAACTGATTTGCGGTCAGACCTATGACCTATTAGAGCACCTAGGCCCACAAGACTGCGTGACCTTTACAGGTTCAGCTTACACAGGCCAAAAACTGCGTAACCACCCTCACCTCAATAAATATTCGATTCCATTTAGCATGGAAGCCGACTCGGTAAACAGTGCAATTTTATGCCCTGAGGCAAATGAAGAAACTGTCGATTTATTTGTGCGTGAAGTCTTCCGTGAAATGACCACCAAAGCAGGCCAAAAATGTACTGCCATTCGTCGTGCATTTGTTCCTGAAAACTTGTTAGCGACTGTGCAAGAAAAGCTAACTGCCAAACTTGCTAAAGTTGTGGTGGGCGACCCTCAAAAAGAAGAAACCACCATGGGTGCTTTAGCGAGCATTAAACAAAAACATGACGTTGCAGAAAAAGTTGCTGAACTCAGCAAAGATGCAAAAATTGTTTTTGGTGGCAACGATAGCTTTACATTTAATGCAGATCATCCTGAAAAAGGCGCTTTTTTCGCTCCAACTTTATTGGTGTGCGAACAACCTTTACAAGCGACACATGTGCATACCACAGAAGCTTTCGGTCCGGTATGTACACTCCTGCCATATCAAAACATTGAAGAACTAGCTGATCTTGTTTCACGTGGTGAAGGTAGCCTAGTGGCTTCTGTCGTTAAAAATAACGATGAAAATATTGAGCAAATTATTCAAAAAATTGCGCCTTGGCATGGCCGTGTCCATGTACTCGATGCAGAGTCAGCAAAAGAAAGTACAGGACATGGTTCTCCACTTCCACATTTAGTACATGGCGGGCCTGGTCGTGCAGGTGGCGGTGAAGAGTTAGGTGGTATTCGCGCCGTTAAACACTACATGCAACGCACTGCAATTCAAGGTTCTCCAAATAGCCTGACGCAAATTACTCACTCGTGGACTGCTGGCTCGAAAGTTAACGAAGACCGTGTACATCCATTTAAAAAGTCTTTTGATGAGTTAGTCATTGGTGAACGTTTATTAACAGCACGTCGTACAGTCACAGAAGCAGATATTGTCAATTTTGCATGTTTAAGCGGCGACTACTTCTACGCACATACTGACAAAATTGCGGCTGCCGAGTCTTTCTTTGGTGAGCGTGTTGCACATGGATATTTCATTGTGTCTGCTGCAGCAGGTCTATTTGTAGATGCAGCACAAGGCCCTGTGATTGCCAACTACGGTATGGACAACTTACGCTTTGTTGAACCGGTTAAAATTGGTGACTCGATTCAAGTCGAATTGACTTGCAAACAAAAAACACCTAAACCACAAAAAGACCCATCTCAGCCTGCACATGGGGTTGTGGTATGGGATATTAAAGTCAAAAACCAACGTGGTGAACTTGTCGCAACTTACGACATTTTAACTTTAGTTGCTCGCGAGGCTTAATGTTTAAAATGAGATGGGGCCACCTCATCCCCATCTCATTTTTTTTAACACTCAATTGCGTTAACAGCGAGGCCACCTTTTGATGTTTCTTTATATTTCTCAGACATATCTCTACCTGTTTCCTTCATGGTCTGAATCACTTTATCTAAAGTCACAAAATGCTCTCCTTCATCATGAAGTGCCATTTGTGCTGCATTAATGGCTTTTACAGCAGCAATCGCATTTCGTTCAATACACGGCACCTGAACCAAACCACCAATCGGGTCACACGTTAAACCCAAGTTATGTTCAAGCCCAATTTCAGCCGCATGCTCCACTTGCTCAGGTGATGCTCCTAAAATTTCGGCTAAACCTGCCGAAGCCATCGCACACGCCGATCCGACTTCGCCTTGACATCCTACTTCTGCACCAGAAATAGAAGCATTGAGTTTACATAAAATGCCGACGGCTGCCGCACTTAGAAAAAAGCGAACCACTTTATCTTCGGAAAAATCTTTAGAAAAAGTCACGTAGTAATATAAAACTGCCGGAATAATCCCTGCTGCACCATTTGTGGGTGCCGTCACTACTCGACCGCCAGCAGCATTTTCTTCATTTACCGCTAAGGCAAATAAATTGACCCATTCCATTGCATGGAAAGTCGTCACAATCAGGTTTGAGTTTTTCTTATTTAATAACTTATCGTGAATTTTTTTAGCCCGACGTTTTACGTTTAATCCGCCCGGTAATATGCCTTCATTAATTAATCCGTTGTGAATGCACTGCTGCATCACTTTCCAGATTTCCATAATCTTGCTACGAATCTCAGCTTCACTACGCCAGCTTTTTTCATTTTCAAGCATTAACTCACTCACTGATAAATGATGAGTTTTACATAAGCTTAAAAGTTCAGCCGCACTGTGAAATGGATATGGAACCTTAACGTCGTTGGTTTCAGTCTGGGTTTGTGTTAATTGCCTTTGACTAACAATAAAACCACCACCAACCGAATAATAAGTTTCTGCGTACAAAGTTTCTTCGGCTTCATTATAGGCAATCAGTTCCATTGCATTGGGGTGATAAGGCAAAGATTCATCTAAAAAAAGCACATCATGCTTATAGTCAAAACAAATACTCTTTTGTTGATTAAGCTGGATGGCTTTATTTTCAATAACATCTTCAATCAAGCTTGTGCTCAATTGAGTATCGATATGTTCAGGGTCAAAGCCCATTAAACCTAACAGAACAGCCTTGTCTGTTGCATGACCAACACCCGTTGCTGCAAGCGAACCGTATAACTTCACCTGAACTCTAACCGTTGCTTGTAAATTGTTTTGTTTAAATAAATCATCTACAAAACTGTATGCCGCTCGCATTGGTCCAACTGTATGGGAGCTAGATGGGCCGATGCCAATTTTAAAAAGATCAAATACACTAATAAACACTGGGTCCTACCTTAGATTCATTATTATTCGTATGTTCGTCATTATTGTGTCCTTACGGATAGCTCTAAAATTATCATTAAGCCAAATACAAATCACGAATAACTCTTGGGTAGTCGCACAAAAAGACAACGGTTGAACAAGAACCCTAAGCTCATGAGTCCATAGTTATAAATTTTAAGACTTCATTTTTTTAGTAGATGTTTAAAACGATTCTTAAATTAATTTAATACATCAATTTGTATAAATAACAAACAGCACATATTAGCCATTAGTCGCACATCCCTATTTTTACTCATTTTTGCTGGTAAAGTGCTTTACATGGTTTGATACAACCTACTTAACTCAGATGCATAATTCACCTGTTCTTGCATCTGAAGTTTTTCTGCCTCTAGTCCGCTAGGGGCTTTTTTTTGAGTAGCTGAAAAATAATAAAAGCCCATCTCCTGACAGGCTTTCTTGTTCGGTCTTAAATCAATTTTTAAATAAAAAATTAACCACAGTTCGCGTTGGTAATTTTTTTAGTTGCTGGATCAATGGTAACAGTGACACGGTTTGTACGATAATCCATTGTCATTGGCTGACCTGGAGCGACTCTACGTACAATTTCTGATTGAGTTTTTTGTTTGATTTGGTCATCAGTTAAGCCAGATTGTCCCACTAATTTTTGAGCTTCTTCAGCTACGCAATTAGCTTGGTTGTCGCGGAATAATTTCCATTCTTCGACCACTTGACCATTTGGCAAATGACAGTAACCAACCTGACCATTTGCTTCATTTCTAATTTCTAATTTTCCACCTTGATCAACACAATATTTACTTGCTGGGTTTGGTGAACCAATTTTTGGTGGAGTTAACTCTTTATGTTGTACTGCTGAGCAAGCCGTTAACGAAACAAGTGCCAAACCAAGAAAGATAATTTTTTTCATAAATTTTACTTCTTACTAAAAAAGCTAAAGATATCAAAAAAATTCATCTTTTATATGACTTATTTACAATAAAAAACCTTTATAGATAGCAGCTTACAACACATTAAGTTATTCCGATCGGTAAATTATAATCAAGATTTAAAGCCTAAAATCAAGATTTATGGTCTTTCTAAAATACGTGGTCCAGAGCCTTCTTGTCCTAGTTTATCATCTGGATTTCTTAATGGGCACTGCTCTAGAGAGAGGCATCCACATCCAATACACCAATCCATCTCATCTCGCAGCCGCGTAAGTTTTTGAATACGCTCATCCAAATTTTTCCGCCAGTCGAGAGATAACTCTTTCCATTGCTGTGCAGTTAATTTAGATCCCATTGGGTACTTGCTTAAAGCTTGTTTAATTTCCTCTAGTGGAATACCCACAGTTTGCGCAATTTTAATGATCGCTATATAACGTAAAACCACTAAAGTAAAACGGCGTTGATTTCCATTGGTTCTAATACTTTTAATTAAACCTTTTGATTCATAAAAATGAAGCGTTGAAACGGCAACGCCACTACGCTTTGCAACTTCACCTACAGTCAACAAACGGCTCTGATTCGTTTCAGTCATTTTTATTAATCTCAAGTTTAGTTGAGGTTTTATAAAAGCATGAGAAAACTTTGTCAAATGAGAAATATAAATTTTAATCATTCATTTATGAGGATTGTTTATAACAACTAAAATTTAGTAAAAGTATTTAGCACTCAATAATGCATAAAAAACAGACAATGTTTTGAAGTCAAATTTTATTAGACCTTATAAAATGCTATTGCCTTCTTTCACAGCCACATATCCAAAACATGTTGTAAACAAATGGCATAGGAGCACCTAATGGATAGACTTTAGCTTCTTCAATTTTATATGTCTTTTTTCTTGATTCGATATGTAAAATATTATCGCAACGAGCAATCACTATTCCTTTTTTATATAATTTTTTTCTTTCATTTTTTGCATCGAATTTATATACCAAAAAGTAAACTTTTTCTCCTACTCCTATCTTTGAATGATTAACCATAATGTAACCATTACAATACTTACATTGCCAATCGTCCATATCTTAAAATATCACATACTCAAATTAGAAAAACATAATAACTGTTATATTATAAAATTATTAAAAACATAAATCTAAAAAATAATTAAATTTTAAAAAATAATACTTATTTGTGACACCCATCACACTAATTTCTAATCAAAATATGAAAAATAAATACCTAAAAGACAAATAGTTACAGCAATGTAGAATTATCATCATTTCTAGTGGCTCATAATTTTTCTTGCTATAAAATTAAAAATCACCTCATTAATATTAGGTTAATATAATATATTTATTATATCAATAGGATTGAATTTTATTTAATCCAAATTTATATTACAAAATAAAAAAATAAAAAAATAAAAATTTTCATCTTAAATTGAAAAAAATTCATTCCAATATGATTTTAAAAAACTTAAAATATATAGAAACATAAGTTAATTTTTAAATTATGACCATTCAACGCCAAAAAATCGAGCTCCCATTAGGACATAATAAACTACTACTTCATTCATGCTGTGCACCTTGCTCAGGTGAAGTAATGGAAGCATTAATTGAATCCAAAATAGATTTTTCTATATTCTTTTACAATCCGAATATTCATCCAATAAAAGAATATCTTATTCGTAAAGAAGAAAATATTAGATTTGCAGAAAAACATAATATTCCATTTATTGATGCAGATTATGATACAGACAACTGGTTTGCGCGTGCCAAAGGTATGGAAAATGAACCTGAACGCGGTATCCGATGTACCATGTGTTTTGATATGCGTTTTGAACGTACTGCTTTATATGCTTATGAACATGGGTTTAGCTTAATCAGTAGCTCATTAGGGATTTCAAGATGGAAAAATATGACGCAAATCAATGATTGTGGGATTCGTGCTGCTTCTCACTATCCTGAAATTCAATACTGGGACTATAACTGGCGAAAGAATGGTGGCTCTAGTCGCATGATCGAAATTAGCAAACGTGAAGAGTTCTACCAACAAGAATATTGTGGTTGTGTATATTCTTTACGCGATACAAATCGCTGGCGTATGAGTAATGGCCGAGATCGTATTAAACTAGGCGTTAAGTTTTATAGTAATGCTATGGAAGAAGATTAAAACTATTCTATATATTTAATCTTGTTAGTTTATTTATTTTTTTAACTTTTTAATTTTCCATAAAAAGAGCCACATCTGGAGAATGTGGCTAAAAGGTGTACTTAGATGAGCTTTGATGTTTTTAGAATAATAAAGCTAGCTTAAAATAAGATTAATATTATTTTAAATTTAAAATATTTTCGCTATTTAGTTAAATTTCATAAAATTATTAAATTTTACTGAATAATTTACTTTATTTATTAAAAAGTAAAATTAACCAATCTTTCATATATAGTTTAAAAAACTCGCTATTTTATTTGCCTAAAATTAAAGCCAATTTCTTAATATTTTCTATAATTTCCTCTGGTTGATGCGCAGCATAGCCTAATAAAACAGCAGCCTTTTTCGGTGTTCGTTGACAATATCGAGATAGAGGCTGAATCGCCAAACCAAAAGCCGAACAATGAGTAATAAACTCTTGCTCAGTCCATGCGCCTTTTAACCAGCATATAAGATGAATGCCTGAGTCTGTGGGCTGAACATCAAGTATGTGTGGAAGATACTCATTAATTGCTTTAATTAGTGTCTGCTGGCGTTCATAGCACGCTTTTCGAACTTTTCGCACATGCCTAGCATAGTGACCTTGTTGTATAAATAGCGCTAAAGCAACTTGTTCTAAATATGAACTTCGCACGTCAGTATAATATTTAGCGGCACTAAAGGTTTCAATTAATGCCTCAGGTACGACCATGAAACCTAAGCGAAACTCAGGAAACATCATCTTGGTAAAAGTACCAGAGTAAACAACACGTTGCTGCTGATCTAAGCCTTGTAGGGCTTGGATGGGGTGAGTGCCATATCGGAATTCACTATTATAATCATCTTCAAAAATCCATTTTTCTGCTTTGTTGGCCCAATCCAATAATGCAAAACGGCGAGTCAAACTTAAAGTTCCACCTAAAGGAAACTGATGCGATGGCGCAGTGTAAACAAGTTTGCTTTTTGAATAATGATCTGTAATGTCAGAGACTTGCATCCCCTCGTCATCACTCTCGATTAAATTGACTTGAGCCCCAAAACTTCGAAAAATACTAAAGGCTGCATCATAACCCGGCTCATCCAAACACACCTCATCATTTGTTTGAAGTAAGGCATAGGCAGTCAAATGAATGGCCTGCTGTGTTCCATTTACAATTATAATTTGCTGTTCATTACAATTCAGCCCACGGGTTGAGCGCACATATTCGCAAATTGCCTGACGTAGTGGTAAATAACCACGAGGGTCATGAAATTGACCCAATTGATAATAAGATTGTCGCCAAGCTTGAGTTAATAGCTTCCCCCAAAGCTGATGCGGAAACAAATCAATACAGCCTACTCCCACATGGAACATTTTTTTCTTTTGACTTGACGATGACTGCTCTCGCCATGAAGCCAATAACGCTTCTATATTCGGATTAATATTTAAGGTATGAGGCTTACTTGTTGTCGTTTTTTTTGAAATTTCTTGGATATGTATGAGTTGATCTGGCACAACCTCGGCAACGTAAGTCCCTGAACTCGGTTTAGTAAATAAATACCCTTCATCGAGCAAACGTTCAAGAGCCGCTAATACAGAATTTCGTGAAATTGACATCATGTCTGCTAAAGCACGACTTGAGGGTAATTTTGTTCCGGCAGTGAGCCTTCCATCTAAAATAGCATCACGTAGAGCTGAATATAGTCCGTTTTTAATCTGACCCTTTGGCAAAATCAAATGAGGAAAAGGCGCAGAAATTGAAGCAGCCATAACAAAACTGGTACTGTAAAAAATATCAAAAGTGTACCTTATAAAAATACCACTTTCAAAACTACACTTCAGTTGTCAATTTTTCATTACTTTAAAAATAGAGTGTGTTTTTATGCAAAATCAAGATATTCAAATTGTCCCTGTTCAGCAACAAGACTATTCACAGTGGGAAAAATATTGGCTTGCCTATCAAAATTTTTACCAAGTTAGTTTGCCTCTTCAGGTCACAAAAATAACTTGGGATCGTTTTTTTAATGAAAAAGAACCTGTGTATTGTGCCGTTGCCAAACAGGACGAACATGTTTTAGGAATTGTGCACTATGTTATTCATCGCTCAACATGGGCAGAGAATAATTACTGCTATTTAGAAGACCTCTTTGTTTCACCTGAAGCTCGTGGGCAACATATCGGTAAGCAACTTATCGAATATGTTCAGAACCAAGCCATTGAACAAAACTGTGACCGTTTATACTGGCATACACAAGAAACCAATCATACGGCTCAAAAACTCTATGACTGGATTGCACAAAAACCAGGTGTTATTGAATACCGTATGTCTTTAACCTAAAAAAGTAAAAACACCAAAAGCTATAATTCTTTTGGTGTTTTATTTTTAAATCCCAAATAGTGTTTATTTACTTCTTACTGCGAATAAGCTTACTTACCTTGTCATTCACAGTTAAACATTGGTTAAATGCTGCGAAACGTTTGAGCTCTTGATCTAATTCAAAAAAGAAATGCTCTTTATCTTTCACTGTTTTTTCTAAATGTAAGCTAATTACCTCTAACTCTTTCACACTCCGATGTGCTTTACAGTCGATTCGGCCGACCAACTCATCTTGGTAAAGAATAGGTAAACAGAAATATCCAAATACCCGTTTGGCTGCTGGTACATAACATTCGATCCGATAATCAAACTCAAATAAACAAGTTAAGCGGTCACGATGAATAAGCGAGTTATCAAAAGGTGAAAGTATTTTTAAACGAAAATCAGTCTCCACTTTTTGTTCTATTGCAGCTGCATCTACATATAGGGTTTGACCGTCAGCAAGTTTAACCGCTGATACAACACCAGCATCAACCTGCTCTTTGAGCACAATACACATAGCCTCTTTTAAATCATTTTTCTTTAAATGAACTAATTGTTTCCATGTAAATGCCCCATGTGCTCGAAGCGTATTATTAAATAAATACTGCGCATATTCGTAAAGCGAAGGCATTCTTAAATCAATATTTTCAGGCAAGCAACGCTCAGTCAAATCATAGACTTTTTCCATGCCGTTACGCTCACAGATCATCAGATCGCCCTGCATATATAACTGCTGAAAAGCACGGCGACCCGGACCTGTATTCCACCAATTCCCTAAACTTTTTTTATTTTTCTTGTCAATATCACGTAGCCGAATTTTACCTTCGGCACGAACACGCACCAATATTTCATTCATCAGGTGTTGATCACCTCTATTAAAATATCGGCTTTCTCCATTCTTAACAGACATCATGGCAGGCAAAGCATATCGATAATCTTTCATAGGAAGATAAGACGCCGCATGATACCAATATTCAAAAATCTGACGTTCACGAACCAAACTGTTTAAATGGCTTAAATCATACTCAGGCACTCGGCTCCACAATATATGGTGATGAGCACGTTCAACGACAGAGATGGTATCAATCTGTACATATCCTAAATGTTCAATCGCTTGTAAAGTTCCAGCTATGCCTGTCTCAAATAGACTATTTGTTCCTAAGCCTTGTTTGAGTAAAGCAATTTTTTTCAATGAAGATGTCATAAAAACCAAATATTGTTGTATTCATTTAAAATCTAAAAATTTCAGTATTATCCTAACATTCTTTTTTAACCTTATTTGTAGCCAAATAGCATTTCTTTAGGTAGATAATATTGTCGACTCACTTAAAATTTGATAGTTGAATCTTGCTATAACTTTCAGGTGCCAGCCTTACCACTAAAGCCATCACGAGCAGCACACAACATAAATGAAAAATCCATCCCGCTTTATAAGCGTCTGTAAAGTCATGCAATGCTGCTAAAATCCAAGGTGGTATTGCCGCAAGTAAAAAACCTCCACCTTGCATAAGTGCAGATAAAGTTCCTGCATTGCTAGGTTCTTTAAAATGGTCGAGCGCAACAATAAGTGTTAGAGCAAAACAGCCTCCCAAGCCAATGCCTAAACAAATTGCCCATAAAATAGCTGCAAACTCGGGCATAAATGCAAGTCCAGAAAAACCAGCAAATTGCATGAATAGAGTAAACCATAGCCATGGACGGCGATCTTTATATTGTCTAGCTAAAATAGGCAAAATTAATGCTGATGCTGCTTGGCTTAAAGCAAGTAAAGCGAGCAATTTTCCACTTTGTCCACTACTCCAACCATGATCTTGAAATGAAGGTGCTAACCAAGCAACAACCGAGGAATAGCCACCATTAACGAGCCCAAAGCACAGCATTAATAACCATGTTCTAGGTTTCTTTAACAACGTATTTACCGGTGCTGAAGGTGCATTCGAACTTACGATAGAAGGTAAAAAAATAAATGTTGAGATTAATGCCAATACAGCTGGTATAGCAAAGAAAACCAGTCCAACAGACCATAAACCCGTTATATTGGAGACCACAGGCGCTAACCATGCGCCTAATGCGCCACCGCCCATAAGCATGGCTGAATAAAGACCCATCATCGGACCAATATGTTGACTGAACTCTCTTTTGATAATGCCAGGAAAAGCTGCTTGTATCAGCGCGACGCCCAAACCAATCACGACTGCACTGGTAATTAAACCCTCAGCAGTAGGAAATAAAAATCTTAGTACGCATCCAATAAAAATAGTCAGTAAGGAGCCCAAAACAACGCTACGTTCCCCAACCATGCTCTGCACGATTGGCCCAACAAAGGCAATAACGCCCATCAACATCATGGGTAATAAAGTGAGTAAAGCTATTCCTTGTAGACTTAATCCAGTTCCTGCCCGAATACTGGAGACTAATGGACCAATACTCGTCAAAAAAGGTCTTAAATTAAGTCCAACCAAAGCGACTGTTACGATGAGCATGGATGTCCACTTGCATACACCGAGCAGCCTTCTAAGTTAGCAGATCCTAAAACTTGACTAGCTGCACGAATTGCGAGTAATTCAGCGTGAGCCGTTGGATCATTAGTCGTCAAAATTTGATTTACACCCGAAGCAATCACTTGGCCATCTTTTACAATCACTGCGCCAAATGGTCTACCCCCCTTTTCAATATTGTGAAAAGCAAGTTCAATGGCTTGGCGTAAAAACATTTGATTTTCTTTCATCCGTTATCCTCAACTACTTTGCACCTGCTAAAAGAAGTAACTTTTCAATTTCACGGTATTCGCTTGAACAAGCATGCTGTAGCAACGAGCAGATTGATTCATATAAGAAACTTAAGTATGAAAAGATCTAAGTAAACTTTAAGAGTAGAACAATTTGGAACTAGAATAAGCGTGCTTAAAAGTATTTGGAAATTAAATTATTTAATCGATTGTATTAAGATTATAAATACTTAAGCGTTCCGCTCTTTGGCTAGTTGGTGATAATTCTTATGTTTGACCCTCGTCTTCTTCGTGCATTCGTGACTATTTTTGAAAGTGGCAGTTTTACCGCTGCTGCTGATAAGTTACACCTGACACAATCAACGATTAGTCAGCAGTTGGCACGTCTTGAAGAATCTGTTGGTCATTCTCTTATTGATCGCACATCACGACCTTTACAATTGACTGCCTCAGGTGAATATTTAATTGGTTATGCTCAAAGGATTTTGACACTTCAACAAGAAGCAGAAGCCGTTCTAAAAGATCCAGCAGGTAGTGTTCCTATTCGAATTGGCTTACCAGAAGATATGATGAGTACCGCTATGGCAGAAATTTTCGGCATGTTCGCAGAAGCCCATCGGTCTATTCGTTTAGATGTTACTTCTGGCCTAAGCCGTAACCTAACAGAGCGTTATCGAAATGGTGAGCTGGATATTATTATTGTAAAAGAACCAGCCGCTAGTGCTGATTGTTATGCATCTTTTCCAGAAGAAATGGCGTGGTTTGAAAGTGAAAATACCACCACACCGATGTCCGATCCAATTCGTTTAGTGACTTTCCCCCAAGGAGGACTTTATAGAGACGAAATGTTTGAAACCTTAGAGCGTGAACGAAGACGTTGGTATATTGCTTTTACAGGCAGTAGTTTAGAAAGTGTTTTGGTCAGTGTCGAAACAGGTTTGGGAATATCTTTACTCCCTGTAAGTACCACTATAGGTCGTCGTGTACGTAAATATAGGTCATTAGGCGATGCTTCACCTATGGTAGTTTCAATTTACACATGGGAAAAAGCTGGGTTGATTTCCCAGCTTGCTGATAAGATGACTACTTTATTACACGATCGTTTCGAATCGCTCTCTTAAGCTTTTAACTTATTTCATTTAAGCTTTCAGCAATTAATTTTTCCGCCATTTCTTGAGTTTTCCTCAAACCAGGCATTCTATACTCCGTATGACCATAGTCTTGTATAGATTTCCAGCGACCACCCCATGTCAGTCCAACTGACTCTGCAACTTGCCCATACAGTCGATACCCCTGCATAGCCCATGGATCACGTTCAGAAATAACAACTTTACCATTTCGTTTAAATGCTACATCCGCCGCTAAACCAAATTGATGGTAACTCTGATACCCTTTTGCCTTGGTTGTATTCGGGTTGCCTGCCAACATATTTTGGCGGCCTGGGCTGCGATAACCTTCAAGCAAGACTAACTCATAACCATATTGCTCTTTCATAATTTTAAAGACCATAAGCAAGCGCTGCTTATAGCGTGGGTTCATTTTGTCCCACTTACGATTGACCATGTTGGTATCTAAAATTGCACGACCATCGAAACTTGCTTTATCAATAGGTGAAGAATTAATTGCACCACTGTCTTGAGAGGCATATTGCTGTTCTAATTGCGTCGCTTCAACAATTGCCGCTTCAATCAGACCTTCATCGACTTCAGGCGGTGGTGATAAGATTTCTCCATTTAATAACGCATAAATTTGCGGGTCAGTTTTTTTCAAATATTCGGCTTCAATCCGAGTTGAGCTAATTGGGCGAGTAAAAGCAAAAACTAAAATACTGGCAAATAAGAAAAATCCTGCAATTACAATCCACCATTGCTGCAAATGCCAATGAGATTGTAATTTTTCAGGTGCAGCTGCCTGATTCATGGTTTGGGCAAATTGCCGTACTTGATTCAGTTGTCGGCGCCCTTGAGGTAATAAAGATAGAACAAATGTTCTACCCTTACTTCTGAGTTCGTAAGACATTAAAAATGCCAGCCCTATAGCAAGGCAGGCAAAACAAAAGAAAATTAGAAAAATCATCATGAATTTACTAATTCACCGCAAACGGGCTGCGAGTCACTTTGATATCAACCGATGCTTTTGGTGTTTCCGCCTCAGCTTCTGGCTCAGCTGGAGCTTGCTTAGCTTCAACAGGTTTAGCTTGAACTACCTTAGGTTGAGCGATAGGTTTTTGCTGAGCTGGGTGTATGGGTTGAGTTGGCTTAGCCACAACTTGTTGCTTAGGTGCTACCCGTTCACCTGTTAACTGGGCATCAAAAGGTGAAACACGTTGCTGAGTTGTTGGAGCCACATTTTTATGAGGAGCGGGTTTAAAAATACCACTCAGTTCATTTTCTTTAGGTTGTTCAAAACCATCATGGCTCATTGGATCAGTTTGTTCTTGCTGATCATTTGTAGCTTGCTCATGTGTAGAGGAGCTCGTCATTAATACTGGATCACGTTCTTGATCTTGAGTTGATTTATTCTCAACAATTGTAGGTTCTGACGAATACGGTTGAGACAAGAACAGGAACAGTGAGATGCTTACAAACACCCCTGCAATAATACCAATGATGATATAAATTACTGGTGATCTCGACTTTTTTTTATTCGATTGCAAAACTCGAATAGAAGTTGGTTTTTCCTGAGCCATTTCGTTCCATCATCAAGGTAAATAAATTGTAATATGTGCCTGCTCTTGTGGGGCAGAAATCACATTTTGATAGCTAGATAATGCTTTATCATTTTGATTATTGAGCATAAATCTTAGACCCGCGAAGGTAAGCAATGCAAAAATCAACAAGAAAATCAAAATCCAGAAAAAAGGTAATTCGCGATGAATAATATTTCGTATTTGATCGGGAATTGCCGAGAAGGGCGAAAAAGCAACTTTTTTACCTTTTAAATAATCAATTTCGTCGCCTACTCGTGCAACCAAATGATTTAAGCTTTCAATAGACTCAATTCGATATTTACCCTGAAAACCTAATAATAAGCAGTAATGAAATACTTCAAGAGCGGCTAAACGGTCTTTTCCACGGCTTCGCAATTGTTCTAATATTTCGAAGAACTGATAACCCGCCAATTGAGAACCAAATAAGCTCAATTGCAACGGACTAATCAACCAAGCATTTTGCAAATTAAAATAGCTTGGGTCTTGTTGGGTCACGATTGTTTCATCAATCAATGCACAAAATGCATATTTAGCATCATGAATATCATCTGCTGAAAACTGCAACTTTTTAGCTTGTTGTTCAAAACGATTAAGCAAATCTAAAATTTTTTCACGAAACCGTTGTGGGTCGGCTGGCACATACTGATTTCGAATCAAGAAGATTAAATAAAAACCATCATGCAATAAATCAATCAGATTAATTGCCTGCAGTTTTGCTTGGGACTGACTATTGTTGTTTCCTCCAGTCCCGATTTGCCCGTCATCAAATAAAGAAGGAGCACCTGTAGATTGTGACATTTTTCTCTCCTTTATCTTTAAGCGTTCATGACCGCAATCAGCTCAATACTGATATCTTGGAAGCCCGCTGGAACGTAAATACAAATCGTCTCTGAATCTAACATGCGCTGATAGAGTTCATGATGCGGTTCGATTTCGAAATAACTCACACCAGAACGTACCGGAATAGCCGTTGGAACTTGAATTAAGTGGTGTAATGGAATGGCCGGCAATGCTGCAACCACACGCTGCTCAACATCCAACGTACTACCGATTTTAAATCGTAGAGGTACAATCTGAATCAACTCGTGAGTCTGCATTGCACTACTTGATACGGCTATATAAAGTCTAGTGTCACGAGTAATCTTATCTGTCTCAAGACTTCCCACCCAATATGAAGGTCGAATTTCTTTAAGTGCAATACTGATATAACGACTAGAAATAATGGTGTCTAATAAATCACGCAAAATGGTGTCGAGCTGGGTGAAGCTTTCTTGCAAATTGTGATGTTTATATGCAGGTAACTGATCGACTTCATAAGCTGTCGAAAAAGTTAATAATGAGCCCGCTAAACGCAATAATTCAAAAAACAATCGTTCTGGATGAATTTGCGGATATTGTAAGAAATGGTTCAGACCAGCATGCGCAGTATTTAAAGCATTGACCAACCAAAACGAAACGATATCACCTGAACGGAATTCAATTAATTTCTGTTCATTTTCACGGTTGTTGGTTTGAATGGTTTTAATTTTTGCCTTAATAACATTCAATGTTCTTTTTAAATTCGAAACTAATGTCTCAGATGCATCGACATGCAAAATAGGTGGAATAAATTTGCGATCAATTTCAAAAGCACCTGAACTCTGACGTTTAATTTTACCTATTGGCAAATAGAGGAAACCATCCAGATTATGATCAGGATTGCTGTTTGCATCTAATAATTTAAACACAGCTCGACGACGTAACAAGCTGATATCTGCTTCTGTCGCATTTGTGAAAAGATCGTGAGTCTCTACAAGATGCGATTGATAACGTCCCTTCTGTGACTGGTTTTGATCGATTAAATTTTGTTTATTGGCTTGTAGTAGTGGTAATGCCAAATAAATGACCATCTCACCACGTAAATTAAGCTCATCAAGCAAAATTGGTTCAGGTAATAAATCATAAGCCGGTGCTTGGTATATTTCACCGTCTTGCCAAATCATTTCTACCGACTCAAGCGCAAGAATATGTGTACTAAGCTGTGCTTCATCAAAACTAAGTTTTTGAACACCATATGAAAATGGCACAACAGCGCGAACGGTGTGATTTAAGCGTTGTTCATGATAAGTATCTTGAATTTGGAAATGTTGAGGTCTTAAAAATAAACCTTCGCCCCACAGGACTTTTTCAGCTTTAAACATATGTCTTTACCAATCTTTATTCGTATTCATTTTTAGGCTGTACACCTAACATTTCCTGAACCATTTGTAATGGATTTTCATCTTTAATGACTTGTGCCAACCATTCATGTAATGGCATTTGACTCCATTTAATGGTCTTTTGAAGCATATAACTCACAGGACTATGTGGTTCATTGGCCTGAAAATAATCGGCTATTTCTTGTAGCACTTTCATTGCTTGCTCACGGTTGGCCAAGTGAGTTTGTGCTTGAGGCTGAAACATAGGCTGTTCTGATACGATTTGTTGTACAGGCACTTGATTTTCCATAGATGGAGTCGTGATAACAGCAGCCTGTTCTTGGGTTTGGGCAAGCCCAGTACCAAAAGCCTCTGCTTTATAAATCTTGCGTAAAGTGCTGTGAATTGTTTCAAATGCAGAATCAATTGCAGCAAAACTTGGTGAATCTAATCCCATTAAATGATCAAGCGTCTGCTTTAAGACATTCCATTCAGTTAAAACTGAAGTAAATTCTTGATAATTTGAATATTGAAAGGTTTTAGATGTATTAAAGATCGCTTGATCAAATTGTTCCAATTCAGATGGGCCTGATTGGCTGTCATACTCTTCAGTTTGCTTACGACGAATATTCTCGTGATATAGGAAATTATCGTAATCAAGCAAATTGTAATAAGGCACTGCGCTAGTTAAAGAGACTTTCTTCAACAAACCAGGTAACTGATTAATTAAACCTTGTAATAAACCAATGCGTTGGTCCAAATCATCATCTTCAATAATCGGATGAATATCCTGCCAGTATTGGTTCAGCATGGTATGGGTTAACGTTAAACCCTTTACCATACCTTCAAAACCATTTAGATGAGTCCAGGCTTCTATTAACCATGTTAATAGACGGATATCTTTGGTTTTTTCTGTGAGCAAAGTGCTTACACTCTTTGCAACAAAATCCCAATCTGCCTGTTTCCGCTCAGCAACCCAATCCCCCTGATCTAATAATAGATCATCCTCTGTTCTCGCTTTCTTTATTTCGTGAAATTCATTAGAAAATGAATAATCCTCTCCACAAAGTAAGCTGTCATTAATGGGTTTAAGTAGTTCAGAAATATCAATACTCATCTAATTTTGGCTCTATTAATTTTAAACTTCTGATTTCAACTTTTTACTAGTCCGTTTTTTAGCAGGCTTTGCTACTGGATCTAGTAAATATTGGATTTCATCATCTTTCGCATCAATCATGATCACTTTCGGCAATTTTTGATCTGCTAACGCCACTAAAATCTCAGTTGCCAAAGCAGGTAAAACTGTCGAATTTAAGATGTTATCGACATTACGGGCGCCACTATCCACTTCAGTACAACGGCTGAGTAGCAACTCGACCAAATCATCTGAATATTGGACTTCTGTTCCATATTGTTTTTCAATTCGAGCGGTAATTTTGCCCAATTTATGTTTAATAATTCGAACCAATAAATCGTCATGCAACGGGAAATATGGCACAACTCTCATACGCCCTAAAAAGGCTGGTTTAAATTGTTTATATAAACTTGGTTTTAAATGTTCGATTAATTCTTCTGCTGTAGGCCACTCTTCAACAGGCTGATTTAAACACGCCTGCATAATTGCACTAGAACCTGCATTTGAAGTTAATAAAATTGTCGTGTTTTTAAAATCAATAACGCGACCTTCACCATCTTCTAAAGTACCTTTATCAAATACTTGGTAGAACAGCTCTTGTACATCACTATGTGCTTTTTCAATTTCGTCGAGTAGTACAACACTATAAGGATTACGACGTACTGCTTCGGTTAACACACCACCTTGACCATAGCCCACATATCCTGGAGGTGCACCTTTAAGTGAAGATACCGTATGCGCTTCTTGATATTCAGACATATTAATCGTGATTAAATGCTGCTCACCGCCATACAGCTCATTTGCTAAGGTGATTGCAGTTTCAGTTTTACCTACCCCGCTAGGTCCAACTAAAAGGAATACACCTTGAGGTTTATTCGGATCTTCTAATTTAGCTTTTGATGTTTTAATGCCCTGAACCAATTGTGTAAGTGCATAATCTTGGCCCATTACACGCTCGCCCAATTTATCTTCAAGCGTTAAGATTTGCTTAATTTCATCATTTACCATTTTCCCAACAGGAATACCGGTCCAATCAGAAATAATTTCATTAATAATTTGAGAATTTACACGCTCAAAAACTAATGGCTGTTGACCTTGAAGATCAGCAAGGTCTTTGCGCATTAAATTAATCTGATCATAGGCTTCAGACTCATTAGAATGACTCTGCGCTTCTAATTCCTGAATTTTACGAACTAGCTCTAATTCTTTTTGCCATTGTTCCTGAGTCTCTTGAATCTCATTTTGTAAAGACTCTAAATGATTTTTTAGGTTCTCTAATCGTTCATGATGTATTGGAATCTGACGATGTTCATTTTCCAAAATCTGTTGCTCAAGCTTTAAGTTATGTTCTTGTGCCTTCAATTGATCAAGTTTGACTGGCTGTGCATTTTGGGTCAACGCTACACGTGCTGCCGCAGTATCAAGAACACTCACTGCTTTATCCGGGAGTTGACGACCACTGATATAGCGATGAGAAGCATGTACAGCTGTGATAATTGCTTCATCATCAATTTGTAAATTAAAGTGCTTCTGCATTACTGGAATCATTGCACGTAGCATATCAACAGCAACTTCTTCGGTTGGCTCTTCAACCTTTACGACCTGAAAACGACGGCTTAAGGCAGCATCTTTTTCAAAATACTGTTTATATTCAGCCCATGTTGTTGCAGCAATCGTTCGTAACTCACCACGTGCAAGTGCAGGTTTTAAAAGGTTAGCAGCATCGTTTTGTCCTGCTTGGCCACCTGCACCAATAAGCGTATGTGCTTCATCAATAAATAAAATAATAGGATGAGCCGAAGCCTGAACTTCTTGAATCACTTGTTTTAAACGGTTTTCGAACTCACCTTTAACACTTGCACCTGCTTGTAAAAGGCCCATATCTAAAACATGCAAATGTACATTTTTTAAAGCTTCAGGCACTAAACCTTGAGCAATTTTTAACGCTAGCCCTTCAACTACAGCTGTTTTACCTACACCTGGTTCACCAGTTAAGATCGGGTTGTTTTGACGTCTACGCATTAAAATATCGAGCATTAAACGAATTTCAAATTCGCGTCCAATAACAGGATCAATTCCACCATTCTTCGCTTTTTCAGTTAAATTAATCGTATATTGATCTAAAGCTGGTGTTTTTTGAGTTTTTACAGTTGGAGTAGCGACTTGTTCTAGCTCATCTTCTTCTTGTAAAGAGGTTTTAGTTTCTTCTTGTTGTTCTACGCTCTTTTCACAAATCTCAAGAAACTTATGTTTCATTGAATCTATAGGTAAAAGATCAAATAAACTCGAAGCTCTTGTTGCGATTTGATATAAATCTGGTGCAGTTAATAATGCAACCAATAAGTGACCACTACGAATAACAGGATTTTGTTCTGCTGAAGCCAGTAACCAAGCTTGCTCAAATAAACGCACAATTGATTTGGCAAAAATTGGAGTACGTGTATTCCCTTTTGGTAATTGAGAGATTGTCTCTTTTAAATCATCTGCCAAAGCGTCAGCTGAGATTTTATATTTTTTTAATAAAATTTTTAAATCATTTTCTAAAGGCTGATTAAGTAGCTCTAAAAACAAATGTTCAATTTCAATTTCGTAGTTTTGCTGAAGAACACAAGCATTAGCTGATTTTTCTAAAGCAGTGCGCGCAACTGTAGAAAGTTTTGTAATTAAAATTTTTAAACTACTCATCATTACTCTCAATATTTTTAAATAATTTAATACTTAAAATCATAATGCCCGTATATTACCAAAATTTAGCTTTATCCGACAAATAACCTAGCATCATAATCATTAATATGATTTGTTCGATTTCTTATCTCTATATAAAAAATCTAATATCATTAAGAACATTTAATTAGTACATATATCTTTTCAAGTTAATAGTTTAAGTGAAAAGATATATCCTCTGCTATCCTTGATTAACCAAACTTTGTTTCGGTAATAATTTACAACCACAAGATAATGAATCATTTACTCTTGCTGCTGATTTTCCCATGACCTGCATATTTGGATCTCCAGAAACAATCGTAGAAACCGTTTTATGCGCCGGACAAGTTGCTTTATCACCTACACATGCAATTGCAATTCCATCTATTAAAAATGCACTATTACCAGAAATGACTTGCCCTCCACCTGTTGTTGGGCAACCAATCGTAATATAAGGGCTAGCCATATTCTTCTCCTTATGTTTATAAAACGGTGAACTCAATTCGACGGTTTTTCTTTCTTCCTTCTGGAGAGTTATTATCCGCCACAGGTTTAGTCGAACCTAAACCTTCTGCAGATAAATGATCAGCAGGTATGTTTTTACTCACCAAATAATTTTTAACTGCTAATGCACGGTCTTGACTGAGTTTTAAGTTTTTAGTCGCATCTCCAGAACTATCGGTATGTCCTACAATTTTGACTTTTTTACCACCAACTTTATTTAAAGCAACTGCCATTTCATCAAGAATTTTTTGGCCAGCATCTGTGAGCACAGCACTACCAGATTCAAATTCAATAATTCGATTTTTTAAAGCATCATCAATGACTTTCTGCTCTGCCTGATTTACAGAAAGCTGTGAAAATAATTGATATGGTGGCTGTACTAAACCTTGAAATATCTGAATAGTTGGCTGTATTTCTGTAGGATTTAGCATCTTGCCAGTCAGTTCAAATCGTGTGCCGTTAACACTTAACTTGCCTTGAGAAACTTTTTTAAGATCTGGTGTAATCACTCGCGTTACAGAGTCACTCCAGCCATTTGGAGCTGCTACTGGTCGAACTTGTATTTTATCTACCACTTGGTCTGCACCATAAACAGACTGCATTTTCATTAAAATGGCCTGTTTACTCGCTTCATTTGGCACGACACCTTCAACAACAATTGGCTGCGCTAAAGCATAATTTGCAATCGCATAAATAAAACAACCTTTTATTAATTGTGAAAGTTTAATTTGATATTTTTGATTCATTGTTATTCACCCAAAAAAGTCTGTCTAAATAGTTTTAAACCTTGATTTAAACTTAATTGGCGTTGGCATAAAGATTGTTCTAGCGTAGCTAAACCAGCATTTTGTTCCAAATAAGTATCAATCCATTGAGCTTCTATTAAAGAAACCCAATGTTTACTATCCATATTCTGAGTAAAAATATCGCTAAGAGCTAAAATATCCGCACCCTGAAAACCAAAGAATAATACTGGCTGCTCTCGATGTAACAATCCAATCAAGACTTCAGTATTATGTTGTTTTAAAAAACGACAAATGATACTGACCCAGAATGCTGCTATTTCATAACAATAAGCAGGATTGTTAATCGGCAAAATCAGCACTTTATTTAAGCGACTGGTTCCATTTTGTAAAATTGGCTGCAGTAATAATCCTAGCCCAATCATACTTTGAGCTAATTCATAAATACTCAGCTTCATTAACTGAGCAAATGAGTGCATTGTATGGTTTTCATAAAAACCGATACATTCACGTTCAGATAAGACTTGAATTTGATTTGGTAAATGATTGAGCTTACCAAATAATAAGTCAGAATCTTTAATACCTCTTAAAGCACGATTATTTTGAAATAAATCGACTAAAACATGCTTATAACTATAAGGTGCATATAATAAATTTTCGTATGGTAAATCAATCTCAAGTAAATGACTGAGTACCATTGGAAAAGCTCGACCTGAACTGTCTTCGCTCGCCAGTAAATTTGCAGCTAAAAACATATTCTCTTGTGGATTTGCAATAAAGAAGTCCAATGGAGGCAACGTACCATATGCCTCTTTGAACCTAGTCGACTGCATTGCATATTCCAGTGCTTCTGTAATCCACTGATCAAGCACCTGTATTAAGGCATATTGACCTTTTGTTTTTAAGAAATCACCGCGTGCCGGACTTTTCCCGTAATACAGAGGAGTTGTTTTTAATGTATGCATTAGACCTCCTCCTTTAATGTTGAGGTTATTTTCCCTGTCATGGCTTAACTCCCGCAGCTGGTTGAGTTGCAGCAGGTTGTGTAAATGCAGTAACTGGATTTGCAGGTTTCGCAGGAGCAGCAGCCTGAGCTGGTGCTTGCTGCGCCGATACAACACGGGCAGCTTTATCAGCAGTAACTTTGTCAACCAATTGCATACCAGAGTAACCGCGACTTGAACCAATACTGCCTGAGTTACTACTAATAAGACGGAAGTTCATTTTTACAAATAATGATGGATCCGTCTTACTGCGCCAAAGCATTTCGAAACCACCGTTCTGCTCTTTACGCTGTGCACTATCAATTAAGCGGTTAATACCATATTCACCAGGTTCATCAAAAATCGTATGGGTTTGACCTTGTAAATCTACAGCTGTAATACGCGCACCAGGAATGCTGCCTTGATTTGGCCAAATAAAGTTAACCCATTGCTGTACACCATTTTCATAAGTCATACGCTGACCATCAATATCAACGGTATACGAAAGTAATTGCGGGTTTTGAATTGGGTAGAACTGGAAGTTAGACTGATTGGTTGCCGGAGCCGCTGGTGCTTGACTATTTAATTCACCAGTTGCCATACCATTTGTAGGTGCAACATAGCGTTGGAAATTCATCACAAATTGCGGATTTAAACTAATACCCAAATCTTTCCATGTTTTTGAAGTTAAGGTATAGCCACGACGAATAACAAATGGGTCTAAGCTCTCTTTAACAAAACGGGAAATGCTACCGTTCTCACCAAGAATTTGACCAATTTCATTACTTGTTGCTTGTAAAGAAGCGGATGAGTTAAATGGATATTTCTTAGCAAGATTTGTAGTAAATGGCTGATACGCTTGCATAACCCAAAGTTTATTAATTTCATCTTGAGTAGGCGTAATTAAACTTTCAAAGGCTTGTGTAAGAGGACTTACCACTAATTTTTGTAAAAGTTGTTGATCAATTTCACTGAAACCAACCGCCATTTTTTCATCTACAATTTTTTGAGTCTGATTAAATACCGAGGTCTGCTCATTTAGGGTTTGCTTAACCAATGTCATTGCACTTGGTCCAACCTCACCAGCATTTTTAAGTTCATTAAACTTACTACGTACTAAAGCAAGATTCGTCATATATTCATCAAGTAAAGATTTACCTTGTTGATCATCACGCTTACGAACCAACTGATAGAACATTTGATATTCTTGAGAAATAGCACCTTGAGCATTAGCAACTGCTTGGTTAGCTAATTGTTTATCATCACGGTTTAAGACCTTACGTTTAAACCATGCAACAAATCCTTTTTGAGGTGCAGCTAACTCTGCCTGAACAACTGGATTATCCCAATTTGTTTCAATTGCTACACGTTCAATAAGCGTACGAATTGGCGAATTTTGTGGCTCACCTAATACATCAATGTTTTTGACTTGCTGAGCAAATTGATTTGCTTTTGCATAGTGAATACCACTTAAGAATTTTCTCCATTCCGCGATATATTCTTGCTTATAAAGTGCTGTGAGCTGCTTTCTAATTTGCTCTGGGCTACCCGAGAAAGTTAAGTCATCAGATTGACGACTATTAAGCACCCAGTCCTTACTATCTGTAGGCTTGTCTGCTGCTTCCTCAATGGCTTTTTCTACATAGTCATTCCAAGCTTTTTGAGTAAATACACCTGGTAATGCATAGCTGCCCAATACAACATTTTTATTTGCCTCACCAACAATTTGACTTACAGTCAAAGCTGGGAAGCGAACAGCAGCACGCATTTTAATTTCGTTGTAAACGCGGTCACGTGCTGGCATACCTCTAATGACAGAGAGTAATACTTGACGTGTCTGATCAACTAATTGAGAGTCAGCATCCAAAATCGGGAATTGTTTGTCATTTGCTAATGTCATTGCATACGACAAGATCTGTTCAGCTTCCTGAATCATATCTGCACGTGGCATTTGCCCTTTATTAGCATCAAGCCAAGAACGCCAGAAACGCGTTACCTGATCGCTTAAATGACTTGCATCCATATACTGTGGATTACTCATCATTAAATATGCTTTTAATGCATTATAAGCATCTTGAGGATTGGTATCTGACGGCTCTAAATATTGCTGAGTTTGAGCAGTTTGCTTAATCTCAACATTGGTATGATTAGCTTTTAAAGTCGCTTCGTTATTTTTTACACGTTGCAAATACTGAGCAATATTTTGCTGAGTAGGTGTTAAAACAATTTGTTTAACGCCTTTTAAATATTCAGCTTTTAATTTTTCACGTAACTCATTGCCTTGATATAAACCAAAGCTAAATTTTAGAGGTCTATTTTCATCAAACTCATCTAATTGTTGTAGACGTCTTTGTAAAATCAGTAGGGCTTCCAATTGAGTCGACAACTGCTGACTTGAACCCTTCTCTAACTGAACAACTTTATTTAAATCAGCTTGAACCTCAGAAATAAGCTGTTGGTTATTGCGATACGACCAAACCCATACACCCAGAATAATTGAAACACCCGCTAAAGCACCGATAAATGCAATGTAACGTTGACGTTTTCTGCTTGTATTAACATGCTGTTTAACTAAATCTTTATCTTTTAAAATGACTTCTGAAAATAGGCCTTTTAAGAAATAACCATGGTTAGGTGTTGTTTTTAATTGATCTCTTACTTCATTTTGAGCAATTTGAGAGAGCTGAAATTCTTGTGCAATTTGCTCAGTCATTGGACTTTCGATCACACCTTCTTGCAAGGCACTTGTGAAATAGAAACCACGGAAAACTGGCTGGAACTGGTAAGGATTGTCTTCAAAAAGTGTTGCAATAAAGCTTTTTAACGCAGGCTTTAATGTTTTAAATTCTAATGGGAAAGTCATCACACTCGGTGAGATATTTTGAGAGTGTCGACGGCTAAGGTGAGTCGAACTTACCCCTTTTAAGCCGTCATACAGAATAGTGTAATGTTTCTCAAAAAGATCTACCGCATTATGAGAAGAGTTTTGTTCATATGGTAATGTTGCACCCCATGCCTGATTATATTCTTGTACTTCATAGAATTCGAAAAATTCGGTAAAACCCGCAATCAAATCCATTTTTGAAAAGACTAAATAAACAGGCACTACAACTTCTAAACGCTCAGTTAAATCTTGAATACGAGCACGTAAATTTTTAGCGAGCTTCAATGAGTGTTCAGGGCTTTGGCTCACCAGTTCAGCAATACTTACAATAAGAATTAAGCCATTTACTGGAGCTTTAGAACGGTTTTTCTTTAATATATTTAAAAAACCTAACCACTCTGAATGATCTTCGCTATATACCGAATAACGACCAGCCGTATCTAATAAAATACCCTCTGTAGAAAAGAACCAGTCACAATTACGGGTACCGCTTAAACCAGCCGAAACCATTTTTTGATGGGTTTCTTCAAAAGGGAACTTTAAACCAGAATTATAGATCGCAGAACTTTTACCAGCGGCTGGGTTACCAATAACCATATACCACGGCAATTCATATAGTGCTGCATTGCCCTTCTTATCGCCTAACTTTGACTTACGAATCAATTGAATAGATTCTTTCATTTGTTGGCTGATAAGTTGCAGTTCTTCTTTATCTTTATTTTTGCCGTACTCTGCTTGAGTATCTTTTTCAATTGCTTCAGCAAGCTCTTCACCTTGAACCACATGCTTCTTGCGCTGAATTAGCCAATAAATTCCATAAACAATGAGTCCTAAAGCATATGCAGATGCTAAAGCCCAAAATATATGGCGAGGAATTGAAGTATAGGAAGACATCAATGCCACGAACAATGACAAGGCGATAATTGCTTTAGGATTCGTGATGTACTGCCACAAGTAGCCTAAAATTGTATACATTCTATTCTCGTTCTAAGTTCAAAGTTTAAATTAGCTATTCAACACCATCGCATCATCTTCTGAATTTTCAGTGACACTCTGCACAAAGGTATGTGCTGACACCGTATTTTCTCCAAAGACAAAAGGAACGATATGTTCAGGAAAATGCATACTGAGCATAAAGCCATAAATATCAACTAAATGCTGGGTATGCCCCAATGAAGATTTCACATAAATAAAGTGATGTGGTTCAACAGAAGTTTGCGTAAATTGCTGCTGCAAATGCTTCGCTGCTTTTATATCTGTCTGGTCTGAAAGAATAAGTACATATGGCTCTTCCCCAGCGTACTGCGGCAATTCATTTAAGTTCAGCGTATTAAGAACTTTTTCTGTCTTTTCTTGCCCCATCACAATTTTTAAATTTTTAGCAGGTTCAAGTTCTTCAATTTTTAAAGAAGGATCTGCAATAAGGCAGCTTGCCGCGAACTCCGCCGGAATATAGTCCTTAACCATCCAAGACTTTTCATCAATCAGGTCTTGATCTATTTCTGAATCAACAGCAAGCACGAGAAAAACTTCATGCTCTTTCTTTTGAATACGTTTTAATAAATGAATAAATTCTTGATAAGCTACACGCTCTCCCAAAAAGTGATATTCGATATGAATTTTTTGGGAAATAATGCCAATTTCAGTAAAAAATTCTAAAATCAAATCATTACTTTGCTCATCATTCCATATATGCAATAAATCCTCTGGAAGAAGAATGTGTAAATTCAGTCGATTTAAACGATGTACTTCAACTACAGGTGTTTCTGTATCTTCATATTCAGAATTTGGATCAACCCATGCAGGATGCATGTGATATTCACGGATCTGATGAGATTCATAAAATAAAATTGAACGTTTTAAATGTTCAGCCAAGTGATACAAATTCTCTATGTTTTGTTCTAATTGCTGTCTTATTAAAGACATGATCCGAACTTGTCTTGGTGAAGCTGCGTATTGAAAATCCTCTTCACTCGACTCAGCTAAATCTTTAATTCGATAAGATAAAAGAGGCAATCCATAAGAATTTAACAACTGATCATCAAGTTCTGGGCTTTTGAAATCTTGTATTTCTTCAATAATCGTTTCATTCTCACCTAACGCATGTATAGCGAAAGCAGAGTAAATATGAAAATCTAGCTGTTCTAAAGGCTGATCAGGTGTAGTCGTTTGTTTTTGGCTATTATCATCTTGACTTTGATTTTCAGCATTCTCTTTCTTTTCTTTATAACTTTTATAAGCGCTATAAATCAGCCAAGGCGATAAAATCGCCAGTGTAATGATTGCCGGTAACAAAAGGAAATAAAGGAAAAAATCACCTTTATCAGGGTTATATTGAACATCACGCCAGTAGAAAATAATCAATCCACTAACAATTGTAAAAATAGCGATGAATGAGAGTAATATTTTTTTAATCATATTTGCTCTCCAATAAGGCTATAACATGTTTCATGGCTATGTGTACTAGGCTTGCGAGACATTAAAAAAGCACCTTGCCCTAAGCCACTTTCTTGGCTTTGAGTTAGGCGAATGGGTTGTATTTCCGACTCATCCAGTATCAATCTTAAATCGATTGATAGAGTCGGACTGCACCATGTTTCTACAATTTTTTTGAGCTTTAAACTAAGCTCTTGATGAGGTAAAAACTTTAAATATTGCTGACGCTTAAGCGGACCAATCTGAATCTCAATTTTTCCATCAATTTGTTGAATCGTTTCCCCACAAAACGTATTTATACCAAGTAAGGTAGGCTGGCTTCCGCCCAAAGTTGTTAACTGATCACTTGCCAACTTAAATGATTCTTGTATGAACTCTTTAATTGTAATGTCATGCTTAAATATACAACTCAACATTGTTTTCAAAGCATGAACGGTATTATTCTGCCCCTGCATTAAGCCTGAAAATTCGGCAAAATATTCATCTAAATCTTGTTGTTGATGTTGTGATCGAACATAACCATTTAAAGCATGCAGAATATCCAGATAATCATTTTTATTTTCTATTTCATATCGCACAGGCAAGTGATAAGTAATACTTGACTCGACATACTGACTCGTTAACTTGTGATTAAATAAACTCAGAAACTCTTTAGTTTCAGCTCGTTGCTGCCGTGGAGCCTGCTTAATTTTATTTGTATAGGTATAAGGTAACGCACCTTGTATACCGGTAAGACCAACGATCAAGTTTGTTAAATGAACACGCTCATCTACTAATTCTAAACTTTCAATTTCAGTAGCCGGAAAGTTTAAGTTAAATGAGGTCTCAAACTTAAAATGATCAGTCCACGACGAAAAAGCATCATTAGCTGGGCTATGACGCAATAAGCGTGTTGCTTGAATAAATTCAAAAGATTTAGGGCGTTGAAATAACTCAGCCGTTATAGAAGAGTCTTGCCACCAACGTTCTGACTGCATTGGTATAACTCCTGCTGAGATGAATAATCCTTAACCACCAAATCAACAAAACTATTAATTTGAACCTTTAAATTAAAAACACGACTTAATAGTTGACTAAAAATATATAAGCTATGCCCTCTAAACACTGATGAATCAATTTGTAATTCAGCTTTTACCCCTCTCACAAACATTGGAAATGGTTTGCCATCTACAAGTTTATGAGTAAGTGAAAATTCTAATTTTTTAATTGATTCAATAATTAAATAATTTTCTTTTGACTGCGGTAAGTTATATAAAGCCAGCAGCTCTTTAACATGAGAAACAGCATCCCCTTTCATAAGCGCTAAGCTATTTAATGAAAGATGCGAAATCACACGCCATTGCTCACTTTGGCCTTGTTCAAACTTATAAGGCTTTGTTGGTCGCTTTAAAACAATGGCACGTCTAGCCAAGCTACTGTCATTTAAATTTAATACGTTATTAGACTGACCCAGCGCTTCATGAGGCAAGTCACGGTTTGAACATAATAATTTGGTGCTAATAAAATCTGAACGTGTTGAAAATGGATTTAGATTTTTAGAAATAATGGAATAGCCCATTTCAACGAAATTAGACTGTAACTTTTGATAATTCACTGAGTAAAAAAAGCGAGCTGTATCATTGTGATAATGACTCATCGCAAAAAACGGTAAAACAGGAACATAGCTTTCTTCCTGATTTGTTTTTTCACGCACCATATTCATCTCAAGTATTGAATATACTTGATAAAATTCAGGATGGTGAGCGTCTGTAACCAGTGGATATTCGAGTTGCTTATGAACTATTTTTTGAGGTTCCGCATATTTTTCAAACAAGTTAATTACTGGGGTAGTAAACAATTTAAAGTTTGCAATATTTAATTCAGAATAGTTTCTAACAACTGCTTGATCGTTTAAATTTAATTTGAAATGAATGAGAAGCTCAAATTCAGATACTTGCTGAGGTACAATCTTTAAAAAATCTAAATCGAGTTTAAGATAGCTAAACTTTTCTGGGAAACAAAAATATTCCATCAACAAACGATAAGCATGATGCGTATGTTGATCGAGGGGTAATAAACTTTCTTGTTCAGAAAAACCTATTAACTCGAATGGATTCTTACCCAACTCTACAATCGTTTGACCATGTTTAACCGCAAAACTGGTCCCTTTTTTGAAAATACTATCAAGTACTTGTAAAGGAAAATTAGAGATAGCATCTAAATAAATAGGAAGCTTCTCATGAATTAAGCATGCATGAGCACTATTAAAAATTTCAAATTTAAGACTCAACGTCGCATTTTGGTTTAAGTGCATATGTGCACTAGGTGTAGTTTTAAAATCTAAACCACTTAAATGAATAGGTAGTAATTTAACATCTTGAGTTGTATTAAACTCACACTGTACCCCTTTGAAACTACGAGATTTTAAAACCGTATGATCAGGTACAAGATGAGGTTCTGTAAGCTGTTTAATTTTATTAATATCTTCAAAGCTAACAACTGAACAAGCAGGAAAATGACGCAAGTATTGAGGAAACATCACCTCAAATAAAGAACGAGTAAAAACATCATAACTGTCTGTAAGTTTTTTATCGATTCGAGCGGCAATCAGCGAAAAAGCCTGAATCAGACGTTCAATATGCGGGTCATCAATTTGCTCTTGATTTAAAGATAAGCGCTGAGCAATTTTTGGATATTTTTGGGCAAATTCTCGAGATTGCTGACCAAATTCTTGTAATTGTTTTTCATAAAACGGTAAAAGCTCTTCTATCACAACACACCCACTACGCTTAAGTTCTCGCTGAAATTACATACTGCTGCGTTGTTGGTTTTAACAATGCATCAAATACAACAGGTTCATATAGAGGGTGAATATTTAGATAAGCCTGAATACTTAAACATAATGCGCCCATATTATGTCCATCTAACAACATCTCTACCCGTATTTGTCTTAACCGAGGTTCATGAGCTGCTATTGATTGCTCAATGGATTGGCAAATTTTATCTCGGTCTAGAGGGTTGGCTGTAGAGAGCCCTACAAAATCAATAATCCCAAACTGAAGTATCGATTTCTTTACAAGTGGATAGTCATCAACTACATGATCTAACTTCGCTACCCGACTATTGAGCAAGTCTTCTAAATCCTTTGCGACTGATTCTCTTAATTGCTGAATAGAAAGACCTTTTGCATAATCTTCACTTTCTGGAATTAAGCGATCAAATAAAGTTGAACGAAATCCGTATGGATAAAGCCGATCTAAGTTCATTCGAGTTCACAACAAAGCATATTTAGAGACAGCAGAGGCTAACTTTATGTCAGCCTCCACCAAATATTCACTTAAATAATTAAGCTGCGTAAGAAGCTGTATTATTAGAAAGTGACCATTTCTTAGTAACAGCACCTTTAGCAGTACCGTTAATATCTTGTTGGTTATAAGTCCACTCAACAGCAGCATATTTCAAGCCAAATGCTTCTGTAGGAACGCCTTCTTCGTTAACAGTTGGAGTCACGCTAGAAACTAGAACGTGCTTCAATTTGATTTGTAAGTACTTGATACGTTTATCGCCATTTGCACGATAAAAGTCGATTTGTACTTCATCAAATGTATAACCAGCTGAACATGCTTCCCATAATTTCGGGCTAGTAGCATCTAAGTCTTTCACGAAAACCATGTCAGAATGTTCAACACGTTCAGCAGTATGGCCACCTACGCTACTTGAAGTAGCAGATTTAGGTTGACGAATGTTATGAGACCAAGAGTTAACTTCTAACCAACCTTTGTGCTCAGAATCACGAGATTCTCCATCAACTTTGTATTTACCGCGAAACTCAACGTATATATCTTTCATTTAGAACTTTCCTATTTTTAATTTAAAGTTATTCTTTAGCTGACCTTGATTAATTTGAGGACTGAGGTAACTCAGTGACAAGTCGTAAAGAAACCGACAACTCATCCAGCTGGAAATGTGGTCGCAAGAAAACCACAGATTTGTAGTGACCTGGTTGAGCAGGATCTTCTACAACTTTTACAGACGCTTCACGTAATGGGTATTGAGCTTTTGCTTCTTGAGAAGCACCGTCATCAAGTAATACATACTGTGACAACCACTCGTTTAAAAATGCTTCTACATTACCAGCAGAAGCAAAACTACCCACTTTATCTCGCATCATTGCTTTTAAGTAATGTGCAATACGTGAAACAGCCATGATGTACTGAATTTGACTTGATAAAGCCGAGTTTGCATTGGCAGTATCATTGTCATATTTTTTAGGTTTTTGAGTTGATTGCGCACCAAAGAAAGCTGCGTAATCTGTATTTTTACAATGTACTAACGGAATAAAGCCTAGATCGCTTAGCTCTTTCTCACGGCGATCTGTGATTGCAATTTCAGTTGGACATTTAAATACGACTTCACCATCTTGTGTTTTAAATGTATGGACTGGTAAACCTTCAACCAAACCACCACCCTCAACACCACGAATAGCAGCACACCAACCATGCATATCAAATGCATTTGTTAAACGAGTACCAAAAGCATAAGCTGCATTCATCCACAAATATTCATTGTGGTTTTCACCAGAAACATCCTCAATAAAATTAAAGCCTTCTGTCGCAGTACCTTCTTTTGGATGATATGGGAGACGACCTAAAACATGCGGCAACGTCAATGCAACATAACGTGAATCTTCACTGTCACGGAATGAACGCCATTGAACATATTCAGCCGTTTCAAAGATTTTTGAAACATCTCTAGGACGATCAATATCTGTAAATGACTCTAGGCCTAAAATACTTGGGCTAGCAGCTGAAATAAATGGCGCATGTGCTGCTGCTGCAACATGAGAAATTTGTTCAAGCAAATACATATCAGATGGTGTGCGGTCAAACTCAAAATCACCAATTAATGCTGAATATGGTGCGCCACCAAAAGAGCCGTACTCTTCTTCATAAATTTTCTTAAATAAAGTACTTTGATCAAAGTCTGTAGCACCCTGAAAATCTTTTACCAACTCTTTCTTTGTCGTATTTAACATACGAATTTTAATGAGCGGATTTGAAGGAGTTTCTTGGCAAAAGTAATAAAGACCACGCCACGTTGACTCAATTTTTTGAAATTGTTCATTGTGCATAATCTGACTTAACTGACTTGAAATCAGTGCATCAATTTCTGCAATACGCTTATCAATTGATAAAGTCATATTTTCAGAAACAGTAATGGTTCCAGCCATTACTTCTTTAGCAAGTTCACCAATTAAACTTTTAGCACGCGTATGCTCTTCGTCATTTCGTGCAATACGACTTTGCTCAACAATCGAATCTAAAAGATTAACTTCTTCATTTTCAACAAGTGGCATTGCTGCTGATTGAGTATTATTCATGATCAGCCTCCGCACTTAATTTACGAATTTGATCAGTATTTTTAAGAACTTCATCAAGCAAATCTTCTAAACGTTCACTGTTAGAAATTTTGTTTCTTAAATCAGTTAAACGTTCACGCGCTTCAACGAGTTTCTTTAATGGATCAACTTGTTGAACAACGTTTTCTGGACGAAAATCTTCTATTGACTTAAATGTTAAATCAACGGCCATTCGCCCACCCTCTTCAGTTAGCGTATTATCTACCTGAAAAGCAGCTCTTGGAGACAACGACTCCATTACTTCATCAATATTGTCTAAATCTACATTAATAAATTTTTTATCTTTTAACTTTGTACGTTCAAGCTCAGATGCCGCAGAAAAATCACCCATCACACCTACAACAAACGGGAGTTCTTTCGCTTCTCTCGCATCACCGATTTCAACATCATAAGTAAGTTGAACACGTGGAGGTCGAATTCGTTGAAGCTTCTTTTGTACGCTTTCTCTTTTAGCCATAAGGTTCTATCCCAGATTATTTAGTTAAAGGGTCAAAAGGTGAACTTTTTGATTTAGTAACACTTGCAACAGGTGCGGTTTTTGGTTTTACAGTAGATGTTTTTACTGGCGTTACTGTATGTTTAGTTGTCGCTCTAGAAGTAGAAACTCGATTACGTACTACTTTTTGTTTTCTATAACTTCTTTTTTCATTATCAGCCGAGCTACCTTCTGAGCTAGCTTTAAAACTTGACGGATCAGGTGTTGGCATTGCCGTATGAATATTTTCAATTAATTGCTTTGCTGGAGGATATGTCACGTCATTTGTTAAATAACGCATTTCCTGACTACGCATTTGTTGCAAAGAAGTGTTTGCAATACTTACACCAGACAAAAACAAGACATCTGTTATTAATGAACCGCGTATATTTTGACTTTGCAATTGACTTGCTAAATTCAATGCTTTAACTGGTTGATTAGTCTGATAAAACCGCATAGCAGCTTTAGCTAATAAATCATTTTTTTGAGTTGTATTATCACTATCACAAACTTGTTTAAAAATATTCAATAGCTCAGGATCATTTTGACCTTCTACTAATGGATTCTTCTTAATACAACTTCTTTTAAGTTTTACAGGCTCTTGTTCTGCTGCTTGAGCATATGATAGACCGATAATGTTTCCAGTCAAAAAAAGTATCAAAATACTTCGTTTCAACACAACTTTCATTCCTCTGTTTTCTTATTTATTCAAGGTTTTATTGAAAATTTAATATCTTTAAAACATTAAAAAATATTTCAAAAAAACCTTCTATTCAAAAAATTTAGACGCAGTTTATCATATAAACAAACAAATTTTATATAAAAAACATATCAACTTAAACTAAAAGTAAATAGTTAAGATGCTTATAAAATATAGCTTAATAAAGTTATTCTAACAAAAAAATAATATTGTTTATTTTTGTAAATAAAAATAAAGAATTGATATTTATCATTTTTATAAAAAAATAAAATTGTTTAAAATTTATTTAATTATTAATTTCTTATTGCATATGAAACATTTTCTTAAGAATATTTAATCATAAATGACATTAAAGTTAATTCTGTTTGGCTAGTAACAAATCAGCTCTATTCATAAAAAACCACTCAATACATAAAGGTACAAAATTTGTCAAGACTAATCTGTCTAATTTATTTTAAAATAAACTCATAATCGACATAACCCATTATCACACAAAAGAATTTTCTGATGCATTTTTTATTATTGATATCGAAATTGAGATAGAAAAATTTATTCTAACTAAAGATAAATTTTTGTACTTTATATAGCCTAAATTTTTAATTTATAAAGTTAATTTATATTTATAAAAAATTATTTTATTCTGGAACCTTTAATACCAATCAACTCATTTTTCGTCAAAATATACTTGGTAAATGATACTGAAACTTAAAGATAGTCGGGCTATCAGATTTATTCATAAATAAACATTAATATATGTTAAAATTTTCAAAATAAACTCTTGAATGCTTCTCACACTTTTAAGTCTATTCAACCTTCATTTCGTTCAGACTCTTTTACTGATTATTAAGTCAGCGTTGCATTGCTTTATTTAAAGCATCTTTTTAGTCGAATGCCGCATAACTTCTTGGATACCACGTCTGTACAAGCTCATCGTAGTGGTACAAAAAATAGCTTTTAAGTATTGCTTCATTTCGATGGAAAACATTTTATAAAAAAAAGACAGAATTGTCTATTTATTTAAAATAACTTATCTTCTGCAACTTACATATTTTAGTTTACTTAAACGAAAGATGAGCCACCAAAAAGTCTATTAAGGCACGTGTTTTGGCAGGCAAGCTAGAGGCGTGAGGATAAAGTAATTGAATATTTTGTAACGGCAACGAAAAATCTGGAAATAACTGCATTAGGCGATTGTTTTGAATATCTTCATCAACTAACCATGCAGGACAAATTGCCACACCTAAAGATGAAAGAGCCATTTGATGAATAGCTGTTACCGAATTTGATTCATACTGACTTCGAATAAAAGGTAATGCATATTGCTCCCCTAAACTGTTTTGCAAAATATATTGTGAATCTTGCCAATTTAATAAGGTGTGTCCAATCCAAGGGACATCTGCCAAATCGGATATATTTTCTACAGGATGGTTTTGTATAAACTGCGGAGTAGCCACAAGATAAATTGGATATTCTCCGATTTTTCGAGTTTTTAGAGATGAATTTTTTAAATTTCCTAGCCGAATAACCAGATCTAATTTTTCAGTCACTAAATCATCAAGCGATGAATTAAACGAATACTGTAAACGTAAATGTGGGTAAAGCCGACAAAACTCAGGCAGTAAAGGCAAAATGAAACGTTGGCCAAATTCATTAGTAGACGAAAACCGTAAAGTGCCTGTAATGCTTGTACCCAAGTGTTGGCTTCTTTCAAATGCTTCATCAATCTGAAGTTGGATTTGTTTAAAATCCTCATAAAAATGCTGGCCAATTTCAGTTAATGCAATATTACGGGTGTTGCGAATTAATAGGCTTGTATTGAGCTGCTTTTCTAATTGTTTTATATCAATACTCACCATTGATCGGCTTAAGCCTAAAATTTCAGCCGCCTTGGTAAAAGAGCCGGAATCAACGACCTGTAAAAAACTGGTAATTTGCTTGAGGTTTTTTTGCACAATTAAGCCAATTGTTTAAAATTATCAAACAATAATTTTACTTCGCTTGCATCGACAATAAAAGAGCTGGATCTTACCCTGCCTGCACGGAGGTAGGTATGTCTTATCGATATAAAATAGCGACAGTGTTTTTACTTGGGTTCTTTATTGATTGCATCAACATTTTTATGTCTGCAATTGCATTGCCTAATATTGCATCATCATTTTCAGTTAGCCAATCCATGGTCGCTTGGGTAACAAATGCGTATATTCTCGGGCTCATTTTAATTATGCCCATGAGTTTATGGTTAGCCACCAAACTGGGGAACCAAAAGTTACTATGTTATTCAATGTTGTTATTCTCGATAAGCATCTGCATTATTGGCTTTAGCGAATCGATTTATAGTTTAATTTTTTGGCGATTTATTCAAGGTGTAGCAGGAGGTTTACTAATTCCAGTCGGGCAAGCTCTCGTATACGCATTCTTCCCGAACCAAGAACGCCAACGCATTTCTACCATGATTATGGCAATTGCACTGATTGCGCCAGCTTTTTCACCTGCGATTGGCGGCGTGATTATTGATTCATTAAATTGGCGATGGGTATTCTTATCTAACCTTCCTTTTTCTTTACTGGCAGCGGCTCTGGCATGGTTATGGATTAAAAAAACAGAGAATGTATCGAGTGAAAAACCAGACATAAAAGGCTTGGTTATTTTTAATATAAGCCTATTATCTTTATTACTCTCCTTTTCATTCTATAGTGATTACCATAACGCCTCATTCGCTCTAACGAGTTTTCTAATTTCGGTCGGAATGCTTATTTTTTATATTCGACATGTGAAAAGAATTTCCCATCCTGTTCTGAATCTTCAGTTATTAAAAAATAAAAATTTACGTAATGCATTTATTGTCTATTACGCCGTTCCGGGTATTTTTACAGGCGTTAATTTACTCAATATTTTTAATTTACAGCTTAACTTTGGCTTTAATGCAAAACAAACTGGTTTATTCATGTTGCTCTATGCAACTGGGGCACTCGTAGCCATGATTAGTGGCGGTCTGCTCTATCAACGGTTAGGAAAAAAGTATCTTCTTATTATTGGAATAACCCTACATAGCTTTGGCATATTTCTTTTGTTTTGTATTTCAAACACTAGCCCTTTGAGCTTTTTAGTAATTGCTTATTTATTGATGGGTATGGGCGGCGGTCTAAGTGCCAATATTGCCCAAATTAGCTCATTAATTGATTTTTCAGGCCAAGATTTATTACAAGGAAGTGTGCTCTGGAATATTAATCGACAGGTTTCATTTAGTGTCGGTACTGTCGTTCTCATTTCGATATATAACTTGATGTCTGGCTCAAGCGATCTACTGCGCTATCAACATACTTTTTTAATTGCAGCTTTGCTCTGCTTACTTTCACTCATTCCCATTTTAAAGGAGAAAACCCATGTCTAAACAAATGGATCAAGCCATTCAAAGTGTCATTGACCTACATGTTTTAATAGAAAATGTATTTACAGGAAATAATACAGAGCAAAATCTGAACCCGCTTTTAGATAGCTTTGATCAAAATTTTAAGATGGTTACGGTTCAAGGCCAGAGTATTGGTTTAGCAGAAGTTAAAAGCTTATTTAGTCAAAATATTGGAAACAAACCCTCTTTAAAAATCGACATTATTAAGAGTACAGCTTTATACGAATTTGAAAATTATTGTTGGGTGCAATATCAGGAACATCAACAAACTGATGCAACCGAGACAGTACGTACCTCTACAGCCTGCATTAAAGTAGAAGGCGAAAAGTGTTATTGGGTTTATTTGCATGAAACTTTAATTCCCTCATCTTCTTAACTCATCTAGAGCACCATAAAGATGGCACCTATTTTGCTTAATAATATTACGTTTTATGAAAATCGTAATACTGATCAAAATGGGGAGCTCTCGATATGGGTTATGTTGCAAAGGAATTTACGCGAAAGAACAAGCTGATTCTCAGTATTTGTTCTTTCGTTATTCCAATATGTCTTTGGTGCGCAATCAGTTACTTACCTTTTGTTTGGCATCCTCAAGTACAAATCACAAGTTCAGGCAGTGTTTCTTACTTACAAGTAGGAAGTCGCGTTGATAAAAATGTGTTCTATTTCGAAGCACAAAATGCAGTCAATCGAAATTCTGCACCACCACAAGGTATTTTGGTCAATCCGATTTATTTACCAGCTCCCCATGAAGTCGCTAAGGCTTTGGTCACCGCCTTTACCACACCACCAGAACAACCTGATTCACCGTGGTTTCACCAAAGTTTATGGCACAGTATCAAACTGGTTTTTTCAGCCTTTTTTATCTCTTCCCTGATTGGGATTCCACTGGGTATTTTGTGTGGTTTTTCTAAGCGTATATCCCTGTTAACAGAACCGTTTGTCGAGTTTTTCCGTTACTTACCCGCTCCCGCCTTTGGTGCACTTGCAGTAGCAATTTTAGGGATTAATGACGCACCTAAAATTGCCATTATTGTGATTGGTACACTATTTCAGCAAATTCTCATTATTGCCAATACCACCCGAATGGTTGATCGAAGCTTAATTGAAGCTGGTTATACGCTTGGCACCAATAAGCTCAAAAGTTTATTTCATGTAGTGATTCCTGCGGCCTTACCTGATATTTACCGTGACTTACGTGTTCTATTGGGCTGGGCTTGGACCTACTTAATTGTTTCAGAGTTGATTGGTACGACCTCGGGTATTACATGGTTTATTACCCAACAGGCACGCTATCAAAACTTTGACAATGTCTATGCAGCTATTTTGATTATTGGGGTGATTGGTCTGGTCTGTGACTGGCTATTAATGAAGTTAGGTGAGCGGATGTTCACTTGGAAAGTAGGAGCAAAATAATGAACGATTCAACATTTAACGCGCATGAATACTTTCAAAAAATTTATGAACGTCCTGTGATTTTAGAAGCCAAACAACTGAGCCAAGTCTTTAAGCATGGTCAAAGCGAACGCACTGTTTTAAATAAGCTCGATTTAAAAATTCATAAAAGAGAATTTATTTGTGTGATTGGCCCTTCTGGCTGCGGCAAATCGACATTAAGCCGTGTTATTGCAGGTTTAGACCCATACCATAGCGGAGAAGTTTTAGTAGACGGCGAATGCATTACAGGCCCATGTCCTGAACGCGGCATGGTGTTTCAGGGCTATACCCTTTTTCCGTGGAAAACTGTAAAAGAAAACGTGATGTTTGGTCCGCAAATGCGTGGTGCTAGTCAAATGACAGCAGAGGCGCAAGCACGTGAATGGATTAATATTATTGGTTTGGAAAAATATGAAAATCAGTATCCACACCAACTTTCTGGCGGCATGAAACAGCGCGTTGCGATTGCTAGAGCTTTAGTTAATCAACCAAAAATTTTACTCATGGACGAACCTTTTGGTGCACTCGACCCACACACCCGTCAAAAAATGCAAAAGCACTTGATGGATTTATGGCAAAACATTGATATCACCATTATTTTTGTGACCCATGACATGGATGAAGCCATTTTACTGGCAGACCGAATTGTGGCACTCAAAGCCAACCCAGGTGAAATTAAAGAAATAATTGAAGTTAATTTGCCGCGTCCACGCTCACTCGACTTAATGAGCACACCTCAGTTTAAACAACTCCGTTCACGGGTAGATTATCTGGTACACGCTGAAGAAGACGAGCTTGACCCAGCTTTACAAGACTTACCAAAAATTCCACGTATGACTCAGGTCAGTACAGAAAAATAAATCAGGAATTAAAAAAAGCCCAAGTTCAACTTGGGCTTTTTACTTATTTGGCTTATTTGAGCTGTTCTATGAGTGTTGGATAAATCAGCCCATCTACATTTTGTTCGGTTTTATAAATCCCATTTTCGACGTTAAATTTATTGACGTGATAGGTCGAACCATAAATTGAGTCAAAACCTTGAGATTTAGTAAATACTTTTTTATTGGCATTGATATCTAATAAATGCGTACCGCTAACCATCAACTCATATTGTTTTGGGTCGACGCCTGAACGGTTTGCCATGATTTTAACTGCATCGGCATGGGTTGCAGGGTTATTAATATATTTAACTGTTTTATCCCACACTTGAATGATTTTTTTCCATTCTTCTTGATGAGCAGTTAAATGGCTCATGTTGACAGTCAAGGTGTCATAAATTAAACCCGGCTTGTCTTTAGAGGTATAAATAATTTTAGAGCCTGCCACTGCTTTTAATGCCTGACCTGCAACGGGTTGCCAAACAGCGATTGCAGAAATATCTGGGCTATTAAATACTTGAGGTAATTGGTTTGTCGCTGAATTTACCAGCTTCACCTCATTCGCTTTAATGTTATGGTCAGTTAAAGCCGTTGCTAGTAAAAGATGATCAACCAAGCCTTTTTCGACACCGATTGATTTTCCTTTTAGGTCTTGAATGGTATTAATGCCCTCTTTTGCAATAATGACATCATTACCCGCAGAATAATCTGTTACCATGATCATCATGCCTTGCGTGCCACCCGAAGCGGTTACCAAGTTATCGCCATTGGTGACCAACACAGCATCGAGCTGATTTGCCGAAAAGGCCGAAAGCGAAGCCGAATAATCAAACCATTTAAACTCTACATTTAGCCCTGCTTCTTTTAACCAGCCTTTTTCAATAGCCACTTGCCAAGCCACCCAGCCCGGCCAATCACTATATCCGATGGTAATTGGTTTTGTATTTGCGGCTGCCTGAGCGTCTTGTTTAGCCTCGGGCACTTTAGCCGTATTGTCACACCCACCCAATACAACTGCCGATAAAATAGATACAGATAACAACGCTTTTTTAATCATATAGAAACTTCCCCAACATTTTTACTAACAACACTTTGAGCGGTTTGATTGAGTGACTGTATATAGGCTCGCCAGCCTCCAAAATGGCTAATATCAGTTGCATCTTGAATGGCATACGCTTCACAAATAAAGCCTTTGACCCATGTTCCATCTTTTAGTTTCAGGTTCCCAATGCCAAGTGGTGCGGGTACTTCAGCCACAATGGCTCCAAAATTTGCTAATGGAACATCCCACACTTCAACTTCAATTGAAATACCTTTCGCGTCGCATTGCAGCCCCGGCTTTGGTGGCGTGGTATTTTTTAAGGCAAAGAGTTTATAAGTTTCTGCAGTCTGAGTTTTATTAAGCAAAGTGGCATTGCGACTAGTCAGCTGAAAATTAAGTAGCATGCCTGTTAAGTGTGCTCCCACCACCGCAAGCTGCACGGAATGATTGGAGTGGATGTTTATACTTTTTTGATAATGTTGAGTTGATTTAGCCAAATTCAGCGATGTTTCAGCTTGCCAAAGCTGTGCAAAATTAGCGAGTGCCTGATCGTGCCACGCAGGTGCAATAAAGGTTACCCCACTTGGTAAGCCATCCTCACGGAGTACATTAGGTAAAGCCAAAGCCGAAAGATCGGCAAAATTGACAAAGTTGGTATAGGCTCCCATGTGCGCATTTTTAGTCAATGGATCGGCTTCAACCTCGGCAATGGTATAAATGGTTGGCGCTGTCGGAACCATCAAGGCATCAAAAGGTTGTAATCCCAAATTAATTTTTCGAGCCAGAACGGCGCGGTTATATTCAGCTTGAAGTGCATCTGTTGCCTTGAATTTATCTGCCTGCGCAATAATTTGAGCAATCACTGGATGAGCCTTTTCACGTGTTGTCATGCGTTCAACGGCGACTGTTCTTTCTGCCACCCAAGCATCGTTATACAGTGCGGCAGCAAGCTCATTAAAAGCGCTAAAATCAATACTCTCAACTTCATAACCCAGTTTTTTTACACGCTCAATTGCAACTAAAAAAGCTTTTTCAGATTCAAGATCACCATAAAACTCAAGCTGAGCTGGAATAGCAATTTTCCGTTTAGAAAATTGAGTCGGTACATTGGCTGGATGTGCTCGTGAATATTCATCTGTTTCATCGTAGCCCTGCATTAAATTGGCAACTGTCCACGCATCATCAATATGCAGCGCAAAAATAGAAATGACATCAATAGTCCGACATGCAGGAATTAAACCTGTGGTAGAAAACCAGCCCTTTGTTGGTTTTAGGCCCACAATATTGTTATGGCCCGCAGGTACACGCCCTGACCCCGCCGTATCAGTTCCCAAACTAAAAGGCACAATGCCATTGGCAACCACCACCGAAGAACCAGAACTTGAACCACCACTAATATATTCAGGGTTAAAGCTATTTTTTACTGCGCCATAGGGCGAGCGAACGCCAACCAGTCCAGTTGCAAACTGATCAAGGTTAGTTTTACCAACCACAATCGCCCCTGCTTTTTTCAGCTTGGCAACTACGGTAGCGTCTTGTGTCGCTAAATATTGAACCTCTTTACAGGCAGCAGTAGTGTGAAAGCCAGCGACATCAATGTTGTCTTTAACTGCAAATGGCACTCCGTATAGAGGTAAGTCAGCAATATTCTGGTTTTTTAAAACATCAATTTGCGATTGAATCTGCTCGTTCGATGCAATTTCAATCCATGCATGGTCATCATTTTTAATTTCTGCCACATAGCCAATCAGATCCTTAAGATGGATTTGCCCATTTTGATATGCTGTTTTCCAGTCTTGAATGGTCCATAAATTTTTCAACACGCTACTCCTCATTTAGTCATTTTGCTGTATAGGCGGCATGACGGCATCCATCAGTTCTAAATGCCCTTTAATCACCCCTTTCAGCACAATAAATTGCTGGCTAATTTGTCTGAGTTCAGAACTCGCACCCTGCATTAACATGACTTGCAATATCTTTTGTTGGTCGAGCTGAATATGAAGTGAACTAATCACCTGCGCTAAAAACTGTTGCTGTAAATCGACCAATTGATTGCGCAGGGTCATTTGGCTCGCGTCATAAAGTAGCGTCAAGGTGCCCACCATGACTTCATTAGCCTGCGCCTGCTCTGCAATTAGGTGTTTATTAATCATGTCGACAATGGCTTGCGAGCGACTTTCATAGTTCTGCTCGACAATTTTTTGATCGAGTGCGTTAAGTGTCGTTTCAGGTACGGTAATACTGATTCGAGCCAACTTTTGTTTTGCCACAGTCTTATCCTTTTGTTTTAGGCGGCTGATTGTTTTGCTTGATATATACACCTGCACGTACGCTAAGCAATTCGACTAAAAAGGCTTTTAAAGTTGGCTTTGGTTGAACCACAGGTTTTACATCGTTCATATCGCACCTCTAGCTTGGTATTACCAAATTCAGTTTTTGTATTACTGATAAGAGATGCAGAAAATGTGCCAGTTTTTAAGCGTCGTTTTGCTGGGCTTTACGGGTATTTATGAATGATTTCTGGGCAAAAAAAAGCCCCATGCACAGGGATGGGGCTATCTCTTTTAATCCTTAGTTATGTTTCAATAAATCATTCTGATTAAAAAGGAATCCATCTTTAGGAGCCTCTATTTTTATATTATTTATTAAAATTTTAAAATCATTAATCGCTTTATTTGTATCATTACCTTCGCCTTCATATGTCACTAAGATAACTCCAGCATTAGTACCTGATGAAGCACTAATAAGAAAACGTTGATCAAAGTTAGTTGTAAATACATTAGCTTGATAATTCATACCACTACTCAATGGAATATTAATATCCTCATTAACCAATCTTACCCCTTTCATTTTTACTAGTCCTTGTTTCGGAACTTGTAAAGAAGCAACCAGATATTGCATACCTTCTTCTATACCTTTGGGATAATATATTGAAATTATAATTGCCTGTTTACTCTCCTGTTTTATTGCAACAAGTTCTCCATTTTGACCTTTGCTAATATCCCAGTGATCTTTTAAATTAACTACAATATTTTTATATTTTACTTCTTGAGCGTAAGCCGGAGTAAGTAAATGAAAAAAAATAAGTGATAGTAATAATATTCTCTTCATAATAATTTCCTTTTTTTATTCATGAAGAATAATATTAAATATCACTAAAATAGTCTAATCTATTCAATAATTTAATGTTTTTAATCTTATGACTGATTAATCATCGTATGCGCCCATAGCGATAAAGACTCTAATACAGGCTTAAAAGACTGGCCTAATTCGGTCATTTCATAGACCACTTTAATCGGTGCTTTTTCACCATAAACGGTTCGAGATATTAAGCCACTTTGCTCTAATTGTTTAAGTTGAAGGCTTAAGGTCATTTCTGTGATGGTGGGCATTAATTGATTGATTTCATTAAAGCGTTTTGGTCCATCTTTTAGATAATACAAAATAACGCCTTTCCATTTTCCACCCACCAAATCCATAGCCATACTGATATGACATGGATAAGTTTTTCCATTCATGGTGATTTCACATTTATTTTCAGTATTTGCCATTTTTAACGCCACCTATCAACTTTGATAGTTATTGTACACTCATACTATAAAAATTATAGTGACTATGATTTTTATAGCTACAAGGCATTATTATGGCTTTACTTATTTTGGCCCATCCCTACTACGCTCAATCAATTGCAAATAAAACGATAGTGAATGAACTTATAAAAACCTATCCGGACCTTGAAGTACGAGATATTTTTCAGCTTTATCCGGACTATAAAATTGACGTGAGTGCTGAACAAGAAGCGTTGTTACGCCACGACACCATCATTCTGCAATATCCAATGTTCTGGTTTAATATGCCAGCAATTTTAAAGTTATGGTTTGATGAAGTTTTTACTTATCAGTTTGCTTATGGCTCTCAGGGCGACAAATTAAAAGATAAAAAAGTTATTATTAGTATGACAGTCGGGCAAAATGAAGCTGACATGGTGAACGAACGAGAAAACTTAATCGATAGCTTTTTAAAAGCGGTTCAATATTCAATTCAATATACGCAAATGCAGTTAAGTAGCACATTCTTGCTTTACGAAGTTTCTCCGTTATCAGGTCATTCAGAGTCTGAAATTAAGTTAAAAGCGGTTGAGCATGGTCATAAAGTATTAAAGCATTTGACCGAAGCATAATAAAAAAGAGAGCATCGGTATTGATGCTCTCTTTTGGTTTAAGCAACTGGTGCCAAGGTAAATAGCACTTGTCCCGTTTTTACAGTTTGACCTTTTTCAATAGTAATGGTTTCAACTTTCATGCGTTCGGGTGCAATAATTGGAATTTCAATTTTCATTGCCTCAATCACTGCAAGGGTTGCACCTTCTTCAACAATATCTCCCGATGCACATTCGATTTTCCAGATTGAACCCGGCATGTGTGATTCGACTGCACAGCCTCCTTCAGGGATCACCACGGTTTCACCTTCCTCTACAGCATCTAAGCTTTCAGAGATATATTCTTGCAAGCCCGCTTCATGCCAACGGCGACGTTCAGCCTCAAAGTTAGCTTGTTGCATGTCTTTAAAGGCTTGAATGCTGTCTTGATGCGTTTTTAAAAACTCGTTGTATTCTTTTAAATTGAGCACACCATCTTCAATACGAAGTTGTAGGCGGCCCGCTTTAAAGTCTTCACGCATTTGCAGAAGTTCAGCCTCAGACACTTCATAAAACTTCACTTGGTCAAAAAAGCGTAATAACCACGGTTTACCTTCTTCGAAGTCGGCATTTTTACGGTAACGACTCCACATTTGAGTGGTACGACCAACAAACTGGTAACCACCCGGCCCTTCCATGCCGTATACACACATATAAGCACCGCCAATGCCGACCGCATTTTCAGGTGTCCAAGTTCGCGCAGGGTTATATTTTGTGGTGACTAAACGTTGGCGTGGATCGAGCGGTGTCGCCACAGGTGCCCCTAAATACACATCGCCTAAACCCATCACCAAATAGTTTGCACTATAGACCACATCTTTAACTGCTTGCTTAGAAGCTAAGCCATTAATACGGCGAATAAACTCGACGTTATCTGGGCACCACGGCGCATCTGGACGAACAATTTGTGTATAGCGTTCGGTGGCAAGTTGAGTTTGTGAATCTTCCCAAGCCAGAGGCAAATAGACAGTCCGTGAAGGCACCTGCATATTTTGAATGTCAGGTAATTCGGCTTCTGCTTGCTGAAGTTTCTGTAAAAGCTCAAGTTGATCGAGCTGGATTGAATCAAAATGAATTTGTAGTGAACGGATGCCCGGTGTTAGGTCGATAATGCCCTGAATGTTTTGATCTTTGACCCATTGCATGAGTGCATGAATACGGAAGCGTAAATTTAGGTCGAGTACTAACTCACCATATTCCACCAACAAATAGCTATTTCCTGCTGGTCGATAGCTCACGCTTGGTAAGTCAGCTTTACCGTCTAAAGTAGCTAAAACGGCATCTTTTAAAGTGTCGGGTTCTGCTTGAATGGCTGGGTTAAAATCGATCTGAGTTGTATCGGTCGCAGTTAAGCTTTGATAATATTTTTGATCGAGTGTTTTTGCTTGCGCATAACTCACAGGTACAAATTTGACCTTATCGCCCGCTTTTAGCTGCCCAATTTTCCAAAGCTCGGAATGAATGACTACCGCAGGGCAAACAAAGCCGCCTAAGCTCGGACCATCTGGCCCCAAAATAATTGGCATATCGCCCGTAAAATCAATTGCGCCAATGGCATAAGCGTTATCGTGAATATTGGAAGGATGTAAGCCTGCCTCACCGCCATCTTCACGCGCCCACTCAGGTTTTGGTCCAATTAAGCGAATGCCTGTGCGGCTTGAGTTATAGTGAATTTCAAACTCATTGGCAAAGAACGTATCAATATCTTGTTTGGTGAAAAAATCTGGCGCGCCATGTGGCCCATACATGACTGCAATTTCCCAGTTTTGGGTAAAGCTTGGAATTTGTGCTTGAGCTAAAGCTGTGGTCGATTGAGCGGAATATTCAGTAATCGGCAGCATATCACCAATTAATAAATTACGGCCTGCATGCCCCCCAAACTGCCCTAATGTGAAAGTTGCCTGTGACCCTAAATAGTCAGGAACATCGAAACCACCTTTCACGCCAATATAGCTACGGCAACCTGAACGGATAAGTCCGCATTTTAAAACTTGGCCTTTTTTTACATTAATGGTTTGCCACATCGGCACAAGTTCACCATCAAGTTTTGAAAGCATCTCACCGCCCGTAATCACAATTTGGCTATCGCAGTGAAACTTTAAAGTTGGCCCTTGCAAGGTACATTCAAGCCCTGCGGTATTTGGCTCATTGGCTAAAAGCTGGTTTGCCACCGTTAAACTGAGTGGATCGATAGCACCAGATGGCGGCACCCCTACATCCCAATAACCTAATCGACCTGTTACATCTTGAATGGCAGTTTGAATGCCAGCCTGCAACACCTCAATTTTTTGGGTTTTCCATTCAAAGATATTTAAAAATCGAGTGGTTTGAGTGCCAAGCGCAAACACGTCACAAGCAATAATATTTTGTAAATATTCCAGATTAGTTTCGATACCAGCGACTTGCGTGTTGGCAAGACTAGTACCCATTGCCTGTATGGCTTGGTCCCGTGTTGCAGCAGTCACAATGATTTTGGCAATCATTGGGTCATAAAAACACGACACCGTTGAACCTGTTTCTACCCATGTTTCGACTCGTGCTTGCGGGTCAAATTTAACATGTGTGAGTAGGCCTGCACTCGGCTGGAACTGTTTAATTGGGTCTTCGGCATAAAGACGTACCTGAATGGAATGTCCTGTTGGCTCTAACTTTTCAGTCGGTGCTGACCACTCACCACTTGCTAAAGTAACCATCCACTCGACTAGATCAACACCAAAGACCTGTTCGGTCACGCCGTGCTCGACTTGCAAACGGGTGTTCACCTCTAAGAAATAAAACTCTTGGGTTTCGGTGTCCATAACAAACTCAACTGTGCCCGCCGAGCGATAGTTCACCGACTGCATGAGTTGAATCGCAACTTTTTGAAGATAGTCGCGTTGCTGTTCATTTAAATGTGGTGCGGGTGTTTCTTCAATGACCTTCTGATTACGGCGTTGCACCGAACAATCACGCTCACCCAACGCTAAAACTTGGCCTTGCCCATCACCAAAAATTTGTACTTCGATGTGGCGCGCGTGTTGTACAAATTTCTCTAAATACAAACCCGCATCTTTAAAATTGACCTGAGCTAAATAAGACACGGTTTGATAGGCATCTTTTAACTCGGTTTCGTTCCAGACCAGACGCATACCAATACCACCACCGCCCGCGGTACTTTTTAGCATGACTGGATAACCAATACGGGCTGCCTCAAACAAGGCCTCGGCCTCATTAGCCAGTAATGAGCTACCCGGAAGTAAAGGCACATTGCTTTTAATAGCCAGCTCACGCGCGGTATGTTTTAAACCAAAATCGAGCATTTGGCTTGAAGTTGGCCCAATAAAAGCGATACCTTGGCTTTCGCACAAATCACAAAACTCGGCATTTTCAGACAAAAAACCATACCCGGGGTGAATGGCTTCTGCACCAGATTGTTTCGCTACCTCAAGGATTTTTTCAATATTTAAATAACTTTGATGGGCAGGTGCGGGACCAATCAAGAAAGCTTCATCGGCCAAAGTCACATGTAACGAATCACGGTCAGCTTCCGAGTAAACAGCCACCGAAGCGATCCCGAGTTTTTTAAGAGTGCGAATTACGCGACAGGCAATTGCACCGCGGTTAGCAATCAGAACTTTTTTAAACATGCTTACCCCCCTTCCGCTTCACGGACAACCAGTTGAATTTTGGTTGGGTTATAGGCATTACATGGGTTATTGAGCTGCGGACAATTTGAAATTAAAACAATCAAATCCATTTCCGCCCGAACTTCTACATATTTTCCCGGGCCTGAAATTCCATCATCAAATTTAAGCTGACCGTCTGGCGTAACAGGCACATTCATAAAGAAGTTAATATTTGGGCCGATATGGCGGACATTTAAGCCATGCTTTTTTGCAATCGGGTGTTTTGCCAAGGCATACATAAAGTTGTTACGGCAACTATGCATTGGGTACGTTTCATGTGCATAGCGAACCGTATTACTTTCACATGAACAGGCACCGCCAATGGTGTCATGGCGACCGCAGTTATCATCATGAATAACCGCAATTGGGCGGCCAAAGTTACTATAGAGCTTGGTGCCCTTTTCTAAATAGATTTGTTGGTTGATGGCCAGAGTATCCATTGCGCTATAACGCTCAGTCGGATTTTCGGCACTCATAAACAAAGTATCGACCGCTTGGTTTCCCTCAAGGTCAATAATACGAAAATATTGGCCCTTTTTAACCTCGCACATCCACGCTTCGCCAGCAGGACAAACTTCATTTAAAACTGCTTTTTCAAATGATTGTAAAACTGTCATGATGCTTCTCCTGATTTAAATATTGCTAAGCGCGTAGTAGCGGGCTGTGTTTTGAAACGCACGCTGATTTTGCGAACACGCATCACGACAAATATCGCTGTCTGTTAGAGAATTGGCTTTAAATAAACTAAGTTGAATATCGGCAGGTTGATAGCTTGGGCTGGTGTCTAAACCATGCGGTGCAGCAGATAAAAATATTAAACAGTCCATTTCAAAACGCAGCTCAATGCTTTGATCGGTGTTATCAGAACTGACATAAGACAAAGCACCGTTTTCATCTGGTACAACTTTAGAAAATAGATTAACTGTGGCACTCAGGTCTTGGCCGGCAAGTCCGTATTTACACATTTCAATGAGTAAACTGTCTAAGCCGTTTTGGTACATATCATTTCGGGCATCTTGAAATGTGCGATTGCCAAATTGTTTTTCAATTTGTTCAGGTCGGCTTGGGCCACAAAGTGCATCATTCCAACCATGATCATCATGAACAATGGAAGCCATGACACGGCCTAGGTCTGAATAGAGCACATTGGAAGCTTTTAAATAGGCGGTGTGTTGCCCTTTTAAACTGTCGGGCATATTAAAACGTTCAAGCACATCGGCAGCATTTACACAAAACAAAGAAACATTTGCCTGAGCGCCAAGCGATGTAAATCTAAGAATAGTTCCTTTTTGAATACGCCCCGACCAGTGATGTCCTCCGGGTAAAAGTTCGGTCCAAATCGCCTGATTTTTATGATAACTTGCAGTGTTCATAGCTACTCCTGTCGGATAGTTTTAGACTTCCTCCCGGGCTTTTATCCCTCCGTGTAGTTCGCTAGGAACCGTGAACTCTCGGTCCAGTCATACGTAAAGTATCGGAACCCTAGATCACTTTTGATTGTTTATGACTATGCAAAGGACATGCCAGCTTAGTATTACGGTTTTGGTTAAAAGTAATACTAAACTTGGGCAATTTGAGTGCGCTTTAGAATGGAACGTAAAAACCTGCACTTAAAATTGTGCATTTCAAAATAAAAAAGCCCCTTTCACGAAGAGGCTTAAGAATGAATTATAAGAGAGCGTATTAAGGAAGTAGAATCACCTTACGGCATTCCTGTTCTCTTTCATTAAAAATGCGATAACCCTCTGCGGCATCTTCTAATTTCATTCGGTGGGTAATAATCGTTTCAGGTGACAAGTCACCACGCTCAATAAATTCTAGTAAAAGCGGTAAATATTGATGCACATGGGTTTGGCCCATTTTAAAAGTCAGTCCTTTATCAAAAGCATCGCCAAATAAAAAGCCATGAATTGGGCCTGCATATACACCCGGTACACTCACCACACCACCACGACGAACCGCAGCTATACATTGACGAAGCGCTGCGCCACTTGAACCTTCAAGCTTTAAATTGGTGAGCACTGTTTCAATGACACTGCCTTTTGCCTCGAAACCAATGGCATCAATCACCGCATCGACGCCACGATAATTGTCGGTATTTTGAATAATAAATTCGGCCGCATCGACTTCATCAAAATTAACTGGAATGGCACCGTAGGTTGCCGCCGCATAGGTCAATCGATATTCATTGTGATCGACCATAAATATCTTTTCAGCGCCAAGCATCTTGGCACAAGCGGCACTTAATAGTCCGACTGGCCCTGCACCATAAATTGCAACGGTTGAGCCACGTTTCACTTGGGCATTGGTCACTGCCTGCCAAGCGGTAGGTAAAATATCGGTCAAGAAAAGTACTTTTTCATCAGACAATGAGCCGGGCACTTTAAAAGGCCCCTTGTTGGCTTTTGGCACACGAACATATTCTGCTTGGCCACCCGGTACACCGCCATATAAGTGGCTATAGCCAAATAAAGCTGCACCAGGTGGAATTTGCTTTTTATTGATAATTGCACCACGACCTGTATTGGTGGTTTCACAGGCAGCGGTCAGGTCAAGTTGGCAAAAGAAACATTCACCACAGGCAATCACAAAAGGGACGATTACCCGGTCGCCTTTTTTCACATGGGTAACGGCTGGGCCGACTTCTTCAACCACGCCCATAAACTCATGCCCAAAAATATCACCATGTTCGGTCTTTGGGATTTTGCCTCGATATAAATGCAAGTCAGAGCCACATATCGCTGTGGCGGTTACACGTAAAATAATGTCATCTGGTTCTTGAATAATAGGGTCTGCAACCGTTTCAACTCGAACGTCTTCGGCACCGTGGTAAGTAAGAGCACGCATATTGTTATTCCTCTATTTCCTTTCATGTCATTTGATTATGAGGAGGCTTTCTTTACCGTTTGCAACGATTGTTATTTTTCACGTAAGGCATATTGCGCAAATGCAAATAAATTAAGGCTTCATTAGGCCACTAAAAGGTGCAATATAAAGGTGAAATCAGTCTGACGAACTAGAATTCCCCCCTAATGAAAAGCGTGCTAATATCCAAATTCTGACAATTACTCATGTCAATTTTACTTTAGAGGGAACAAGATGTTAAAAACTCAAAAAATCAACATCATACAAGAATTTGATGCACCTATAGACAAAGTCTTTGCAGTCTTGAGTGAACACGAAAACCTAAGCAAACTTTTTGCCCCTGCTAAAGTCACTCGCATTAGTAATGGCAAGGATGCACGTAACGGTGTTGGCTCTGCCCGCAAGATGTCTATTCCGTTTACACCTTCATTTGTTGAAACAAATTTAGTTTACAAAGAAAATGAACTGATCGAGTACGCGATCACAAGCGGCATTAGTCCAATTAAGGCGCATCGCGGTGTGATGCAATTTACTGACTTGGGAAATAACCGAACTCGTTTGAATTACACCATCAGCTTTAAAGGTCGCGTTCCTTTTATTGGCCCGATTATTAAAGCTGCTTTAGAAAATGGCGTGAGCCGTGGTCTTAAAAAACTTAAGTTTTAACCCATCCTAATAAATAAAAGCCCTATTATGGGCTTTTATTTTTTAAATATTTCTACGAAAGTATTGCTATAAAATATTCGAATTGCTTGTCTCTTTCATCTACATCAGTATGACTGAGCCTTTGAATAATGGTTCCTTCAATTATATGTAAAAATAATTTGGCATCATGAAATGAGGCTTCCCTATTAAGTACTCTGAGATGGCTATAGATTTCATTGGTCAGCCATGTTCTATATTTAATGGCGACTTGGTAAGCATTTGAATAATTATTTTTAGTTTCAAAAATGGCTTTAAATA